>JBGUSD010000247.1:0-3957 GCA_045132355.1 Candidatus Gastranaerophilaceae bacterium | reverse complement strand
TATGCAAGTGAACACCATTATAGTGCAGCAGATGATGAAGATTGGGAAAAGTATGTCAGTGATTACTATATACAAAATGAAGCAGATCCTGGTGAACTTAAAATATTATTATCAAATTATTATAAAGACAGAAATGGTGATATAAAGCTAAAAACATTACATCAAAAATGCGCAGATGTGTACTATGCAATTTCTAATATTGGGCTACAAATTGAACATCCTACGATTTGGACCAATAGGCACTATTTTGAAAGTACAGAAAAAGCAGAAGTATTTTATGATGACGTAATGATACCATATATCCAAAGTCTTCAAGACGATATGGGAGTGGTTTTAAAAGGTTTGAAGGTTGTAGATAAAACACACGATGAGCCGGAATTCGACGAGGCTAAATATAATGATGCTGTGGATTACTGGAATAATCCACCGGAAGAAACGTTGCCGCGCACTGAGCTAGAACCAAAAGTCGGATACAAAAAGGAAGAGCACAGAGAAGTAGTTGATGAAATTGTAGAAAGTTACGACATAATCCATCTTGATGATCAAGACAAGGCACAATGGTACGTAAACCTTTGGTCTGCAATGAATAATTCAGGTACTGCTAATTTGATTAAAAAAGATGATGAATCAGAGGATCCTGATTATAGATTTGTTGTTAAAGCTGCGGAAAAATCATTGGAGGGCGGCAATTACAAAGTTTTAGACCAAAACTTAATGAACAGCTCCAGTTGGTTGAAATTTGCATTGGAACAGGGTATAGTATCCCTTGCAAAGGCAGAATACACCGACCCGACTGAAAATAGCGGCAGGGTATTAGAGACCGCTTCTTATGGTATAACATGGAAGTCCATAGGATACTCTTCATCCGGAGAAATTCACGAAGTTGATGACGAAAAAGCAATTGCGAAGGCTGAGGCAGAATATACCAAAAAACTGAACGAAATAGAAGCAAAAGACAAGCAATACGATAACGATTTGAAGAAACTTGATACCGAACACAACGCATTGCAAACAGAATATGAATCTATTGCAAACGTTGTAAATAAAAACGTTGAACGTTCATTCAAAGCATTCAGCTAAAGAAAACCCTCACCCCGAACAGTAAAGCTCGTAAAACTCGCCAACTGTTCGTACCCTCTCCCAGAGGTAGAGGGGAATTTATTTTGTCGAAGACATTGGAGAACTTATCAGACTTATTGGACCTATCGTCTTAACGTCTTAGGGTTCTGTTAACAGTTGTAGGCTCTGAATAGCTCTTGCAAAAGCTTTTGCCCTTCTATCATTGTTTTGTAGTCTACATATTCTTTGTCAGAGTGCATATTGCATACTGTCGCAAGACCGACAAGGTATGGTGCGAATGGCTCTCCGTCAGCATTTTTTTCGTTTGCATATATGTGGGTTTCTGCACCTGCGTGGAATGAAGATATTTCGTATTTTATACCAAGTTTTTTTGCTACGGTTTCAAACAGTATAGGAATATATTCATCGTTTACTTTTTCGAACATTGGCATATGAACGTCAAATTTAACTGTCGCTTTTGCAATTCCATCATATTTTTTGTTGAAATTGTCAACTATTGCCTTCATTTTGTCTATAAGTTCATCTTCTTTTGCTTTGTTTGAACTTCTTATGGAATATGTTGCTTCACCGTGTGTGTTTATAATGTTTGTAACCTCTAATTTTCCGGCAGATATTCCGCCGATATTGCAGGAGGTTACAACTTGTCCGTTTTCTGTGTAATAAACACCTTGCGGAAATTCTGAAACCAAAATTGCAATAAGTCTCGCCGCATTTTCTCTTGTTTTGTCAGCAATATCAACCCCCGAATGTCCGCCCTTAAACGCATCAACCGATAGACTTACTTTTACATAGCTTGCCCCGGAGGTCATTAATTGTCCAAGGGTATCACTATCAAGTACCAAAACGTATTTTGATTTCAGTTTCGAAAAATCAATATTCCTTATTCCTGTCATTCCGGATTCTTCATCTCTGGTGAAAACAATCTCTAACCCGCCGTGTTTTAAGTCTGATTTTACAAGTTGTGTTGCAAAATATAGTGCATTTGCAACACCTGCTTTGTCGTCTGCGCCAAGAGTTCTGCCTTTAGCTTTTATTAAATCTCCGTCAAGGTATATGTTTACGGGAGAATCGTCTCCTATTACGTCCATATGTGAAGACAGAAGAATTGGTGATTTTGTTGCATCTGTTGCGTCAACGGTGATATGTACGTTTTTATAGTCATCTGTTTCGCAATTTATTCCGTTTTGCTTGCAATATTGGCATATCCAGTTTATGACATTTTCTTCGTGTAGTGATGGTGACGGGATTTGTGCCAGATTGCAGAATAAATCAACTAAATCATTCTCTTTTCTTATTGTCTCTATGTCCATAATATTAACCTCTCTTTTCGTGTTAATATTAGCATATTTTTTGCCTTGTGTAAACTATCTTATGTCAACAACACTGACCCCGTCCCCGCCTTCGCTGTCGTTTCCCGGTCTGAAACTCGCAACGTACGGAGATGTTGACAAGAAATCTCTGACGGCGGATTTTAGCGCACCTGTACCGTGTCCGTGGATTATTTGTACGGGCGAAAGGTTTGCTAAACTTGCTTTGTCCAGATAAAATTCAAGGCTGTCAAGTGCATCTTCCACTCTGTAACCTCTAAGGTCAAGTGTGCCTGATATGTTTACCCGTCTGAGTTCAAATTTTTCAAAGCTGCTTGGGGTATAAATCTTTGGTGGTTCTTTGTAATTTTCGTCAATAACTGCAAGTTTTTCAATTTTTATTTTAGTTTTGATATTACCCATTTGTACAAGAACTTGATCGTGTTTGTCAGGCAATTCGAGAATAGTTACAGGTTGATGGAGCTCTTTCAGCATAACAACATCACCCGATTTGACCTTTGTCCAGTCAATTTCAAGGTATTGATTTTTTTCGTTGTGCTCATCAAGTTTTTCTCTGAAGCCTTGTTCAAGTTTCGCAAGTCTTGCGTATGAACGTCTGGCAATTTTCTCCGTTTTTTCTTTACGTAATTCCTCTAAAATATCCTTGATTTCAGCCTTTACACCAAGTAATTCTCTGTCGAATTTGTCTTTTATTAATTTTATGGTTTTCTTCTTGTCTTTTTTTATGCTGTCAAGATTTTCTTCATATTCTTTTTTGACAGATAAAGAGGTTTCTTTAAGTTCTTCTGCTTCTTCAAGGTTTTTGGAAAGTTTTTGTTGTGTCTCCTGTAGCTTTTCAACAACAAGAATAGACGGGTCTTTTTGTGATATTAAAATGCTTTTTGCTTTGTCCACAATGCTTTTGTCAAGTCCAAGATTTGATGAGATTGCTATTGCATTACTCAAACCCGGTATTCCGATAAGAAGTTTGTATGTCGGTTTTAGACTTTCTGTATCAAATTCAACGGATGCGTTTTTGAAATATGGATTTGTATATTCAAGCGATTTTAATTCTCCGTAGTGTGTTGTTATTGTTGAAAATACTTCTTTCTGTGCAAGGTTTTCTAATATAACTTGTGCAAGCACTGCACCTTCTTGAGGGTCTGTTCCCGCACAGATTTCGTCTAACAGGACAAATGTTTCGTTGTCGGACTTGTTTCCTATGTCAATTATGTTTGTCATATGTGCAGAAAATGTAGAAAGACTTTGCTCGATGCTTTGAGCGTCTCCGATATCTGCAAATATATTTTTAAACGGATAGAGTTTTGCCATAGTGCAAGGCAAAAACAATCCTGATTTTGCCATTAATAAGAACAGACCGATTGTCTTTAGAGTTACGGTTTTGCCACCGGTGTTAGAGCCTGTGATTATTACCGATTTGTAATTTCTACCTATTTCAAAGTCGTTAGAAACAATGTTTTCCGTACTATCCAAAAGTAGCGGATGTACCATATTTTCAAAATAAATTTCTTTGACTGTAAGAATTTCCGGCTCTGTTGCGTTAATTTTT
>JBGUSD010000246.1:0-6906 GCA_045132355.1 Candidatus Gastranaerophilaceae bacterium | reverse complement strand
GACAATCATTTTCTTTCGTCAGTTTCTTTTCGACAAAAGAAACTGACTGCTGGGGTGTGGGGCGGCAAAAGCCCCACATTAAAACTTCGCAAACAAAAAGAGAAAGAAAATGCTGAAGGGGCATAATATTTATTATGTAAAAGGCCCTATGTATTTAGGGCCTTTTTTTATTAATCACGTTTTTTCAATGTAGGGAATGCGATTACGTCTCTAATTGATGGTGAATCGGTCAATAGCATAATTAACCTGTCAATTCCGATACCTAAGCCGCCCATTGGAGGGACACCATGTTCCAATGCGCATATGTAGTCTTCATCAATCGGCATAGCTTCTTCATCACCAGCTGCCTTTGCCTGCATTTGAGCTTCAAATCTCATTCTTTGGTCAATCGGATCTGTAAGCTCAGAGAATGCGTTTGCGATTTCCCAGCCGTTAACACGTGTCTCAAAACGTTCTGTAAGTCTGTCATTGTCTCTGTGGACCTTTGCCAGAGGTGATATATCTCTTGGATAATCAATGATGTGTACAGGTTGAATTAAGGATGGTTCAATCTTTTCTTCAAATACTCTTTCGACAACCTGACCCCAGTTATCGCAGTCATCTGCAAATACTTGGATTGAAGCGGCTTTTTCTTTTGCTTCTTCAAGTGTGTATATTGTATTGAAGTCGATTCCTGTAACTTCTTTTACAGAACCAAGCATTGTTTTTCTGTCCCAAGGCGGTGTCAAATCTATTTCGTTTCCGCCGTAGTTGATTTTTGTTGTGCCGAGAACTTCTTGCGCAATATACGCTACAAGATTTTCTGTTAAAGCCATCATTTCGTTGTAATCAACGTATGCTTGATACAATTCCATCATTGTAAATTCCGGGTTGTGGCGGGTATCAATACCTTCGTTTCTGAAAGATCTGTTAATTTCAAATATTTTTTCTGAAACACCGCCAACCATTAATCTTTTCAAATATAGTTCAGGCGCAATTCTCAGATACATGTCCATGTCAAGTGTATTGTGGTGAGTTATAAACGGTCTTGCGTTCGCACCGCCTGCTTGTGGATGAAGCATTGGTGTTTCAACTTCCAAAAAGTCTTGTTTTGTCAAATATTCTCTTATCTTTTGGATAATTAAACTTCTTGTTCTGAATGTCTTTCTGACATCTTCGTTTATAATCATATCAACGTATCTTTGACGATATCTTACCTCAACGTCTGTCAGTCCGTGAAATTTTTCAGGTAACGGCAAAAGTGATTTTGAAAGTATTTTTAATTCTGTTGACTTGATAGAAAGTTCGCCTCTTGGAGTTCTTCTGATTGAACCGTGGAAACCTACGATATCACCGATATCCACAAGCTTTAAGATTTTAATTTGTTCTTCTGACAAGTTTTCTTTGTGTGAGAAAACCTGAATTTTGCCTGATGCATCCATAAGGTCAATAAACATTCCTGTATTACGGATTGCCATTACACGGCCGGCTACTGAGTAGAAGTCTTCTGTTTCTTCACCTGCCGGTAAATCTTTGTATTTTTCCTGCAAATCTGCGGCATTTGCGTTTTTGTCAAATGCATAAGGGTATGGATTAACGCCTTTGTCTGCCAAATCTGCAAGCTTTTGAATTCTTGTTTGTCTTATTTGTTCGCCGGCACCGCCAACGACTTGTTGCTCTTGAGTTTGTTGTGTCATAATTTCTCCTTAATCTTTAATAACATTTTAACACAAACAAAATCCATTATGTACAAAACGAGGCAGTTTTTAAAGCTGCCTCGTTTAAATATATTTTCTATTTTACTTTAATTGGATTTGTCGTTTTAATTCATCAGGTCTTGATGAACGTGACAGAGCATCTTCAAGGGTAACAAGTTTGTTCTTATATAGGTTAGCCAATGACATTTCAAGAGTTTGCATACCGACCCCTTGAGATGTTTGAATGGTTGAATATATTTGCGCCGCTTTCGCTTCACGAATAAGGTTTGCAACCGCCGGTGTAACGACCATGATTTCCTGAGCCATAACACGACCTTTTTTGCTTCCGTCGGGCTGAAGTCTTTGCAGTAGTGTTTGCGAAAATACTGCAACAAGTGAGTTTGCAAGCTGTACACGGATTTGTTGTTGTTGTCCTTCAGGGAATACGTCTATGATACGGTCGATTGTTTGTGAAGCTGATGAGGTGTGTAATGTACCAAATACCAAGTGGCCTGTTTCTGCTGCTGTCAGAGCAAGTGCGATTGTTTCGTGGTCACGCATCTCACCTACCAGAATGATATCAGGGTCTTCACGAAGTGCTGCTCTAAGTGCGTTTGCAAATGATCTTGTATCCGCACCGAGTTCACGTTGGTGAATTATACTTTGTTTTGAAGTGTGAACAAATTCGACAGGGTCTTCGATTGTCAAAATATGTTCTGCTCTTGTTCTGTTTATGTAGTCAACCATTGCTGCCAGAGTTGTTGATTTACCTGAACCTGTAGGACCTGTTACAAGAATTAGTCCACGTGGTTTTTCAGCCATTTGTTTTACAACCTCCGGCAAGCCCAGTTCTTCCAGTTTTGGAGCAGTTGAACTAATCGTTCTGAATGCTGCCGCATATGCACCTTTATCCTTGTAAAAGTTTACACGGAAACGGCCCACATTTTCGACACCATATGAAAAGTCAAGTTCCCAATCTTGCTCAAGGTGTCTTCGTTGTTCGTTTGATAGCATTGGGAATAGCAGTTCTTCTACATCTTCTGCTGTGAGAGCGGTGTCATTATATCTTATAAGATTACCGTCAATACGCATAACAGGCGGTAACAGGCTTGATATGTGCAAGTCGCTTCCTTTTCTTTTTACAAGTTCTGCTAACAATTCTTCAATAACCATAATTTATTCCTTATTCTACAAAGTTCATTAATTCTTCATTTTCTTTTGTTGCCAATTCTATCAAAAGATAGGTCATATATGCGCCTAAAGCTACGGCTTTAGGGTCTAACTCCGTTTTATTTGCAGCTTCAATGATGGCGGTATTAATTTCAGGATTCTCTTCTTTTATGTAGTGAATCATTTCTTTTCGCCATTCCGGCATATTTTTAAATATTTCTTTGAATGCTTTCTCTGCGATTTCTTCTGATATTATAGGTAACATAAAATCCTCTTGGATTTATTATATACGATTTTTTAACAATAGTCTACATGTTAAGCAGAAATAATCTATTTGTTGTATAATCAGCTTATGAAACTTGAGGTTTTGGAGTTAAAAAATTACCGTAATTGCTTGAATTTAGAGCTTGATTTTAATTCAGGTAAAGTGCTTATTATAGGAAAAAATGCGCAGGGAAAAACAAATATATTAGAAAGTATTTATTTTCTCTCAACTCTCAAAAGCCCCAGAGCTTCTACAAACATAGAATTAATAAACTTTGACTCGCAAAAATCAGAAATTTCTGCTGAAGTCATAAAATCTGACACAAATGTTTCGCTTTATTGTTCCTATAACAGGGAAAAATCAAGGGAATTGAAGATAAATGGTGTAAAATCAAAACCAAAAGATTTTAAAAAGGTTTTAAAAACGGTTTTGTTTTCAACATCTGATCTTTTATTGTTGAGAGGTAACCCTCAGGATCGCCGAGACTGGTTGGACAGGGCTATTTCTCAAATTTATCCGGCCTATGATGAGAGATTATCAAAGTATGACAAGATAAGAATTCAAAAAAACAATTTGTTAAAAGATGCCGCAAAAGCAGGTACTCTGAATGAGACCTTGCTTGAGGTGTATAATGAACAGCTTGTTATAACAGGTAGCAATATAATATTTTTACGTAAAAAGTTTTTGAAAGAAATTGAAAAAATAGCTGCTGAAAAACATAGAATAAT
Organism: Candidatus Gastranaerophilaceae bacterium; assembly: GCA_045132355.1. GTDB lineage: Bacteria > Cyanobacteriota > Vampirovibrionia > Gastranaerophilales > Gastranaerophilaceae > SIG32. The sequence continues at coordinate 3,067 of JBGUSD010000246.1, read as the reverse complement.
AAGCGAAACCGAGAATTTGAAGATAGAATATGACTGCAATTATGGCGACAATATTGGCGAAATTGCAGAGTATTTCAAGTCGGAACTTATAGAACGTAAGATGGAGGAAGTAAGACGTTGTCAGGCATGTGTTGGGCCGCACAGAGACGATATCATATTTTATATAAACGGAAATGAGGCGGTAAAATATGCTTCTCAAGGTCAACAACGAACCATTGTACTTGCGCTTAAATTATCCGAATTGGATATAATTGCGGAAAAAACGGGAGATGAGCCGATTTTGTTGTTGGATGATGTCTTGGCAGAGCTTGACGATATAAGACAAAATTATCTTTTAAAATCAATAAATAAAAATACGCAAACTATTATAACATCTGTCGATACCGTATTGTTTGAAGAAGAATTTCTCAAAGATGTGAAAATCTATAAAATAGAAAAAGGAGCATTGATTTAAACATTTTGCATGTGCTCTATCTTTAGTTCAGGCTTGAGGGTTATCCCAATAATATCTATTCTGTAATCTCTTGAAGGGTGTTCTGACAGGTAATTCAATGCGCCTTTTTTAATATTTTGATTCTTAGTCTTGGTTATAGCCTCAAACGGAGTTCCAAAAGCGTTTGTTTTGCGTGTTTTAACTTCTACAAATACGGTTGTTTTCTTGAATTTGGCAACTATGTCAAGTTCACAAAACCTTGAATAATGAACGTTTCTTGCCAAAATCTCGTATCCGTTATTTGTAAGAAACTTGCAGGCAATTTCTTCTCCCATATCCCCAAATTGTCTGTTGTTCATTGTTTTACTCCATATCGGGTTAGTTTGTTTATCTCAAATAAATCCTGATAATCCTTTACGGAACAGTTTTTGCTATGCCTTGCAGGGCAAATGTCTATCCCTCCTCGTCTTGTATACAGGGCGCAAACCATTAACTCATCATCTTTATCTAAAATATCGTGTAGCCTTTTATATATCATTTCACAGCATTCCTCATGAAAGTGATATTCAGATCTAAATGATGTCAGGTACGTAATCAGACTTTTTTCATCTATATGTTTTTGAGATTTGTAGTAAATAAATACATCTCCAAAATCGGGTTGATGTGTTACTCTGCAGTTTGAACGTAAAGAGTCAAAGGTTAGTTTGTATGTGTTTATTTGTCCTGTAGTGTCAGTTCTTAAGACATTTGGAGATTCTTTGAATTCAGTTATATTTATATCGGATTCGTCTACAAGTGTCATTATGTTTGTATAATCCGAGAATATTTCGGTTTTTTGAGTATCGTTATCCAAAAACTCTATTACAACATCTGTTTTTAACCTCTCGCTAAGGTCTTTTTGAATTTTTGTGCGACATATGTCAATGCATTCTTTTGTGTTCTTGCCAAATCGTGTCATATTGTATGAATTCAGGTATAGCTTCAGAGATTTTGATTCAACAAGGTATTCGCTTTGGCAGCTATATTTTATCTTTAAAAGTCTTGTTACAGGTAATCCTTTTTCTGTAAGGCAGGAAAACTCATATGCATGCCATACATCAAACCCTTCAAACGGTAGGTAGTTGTTTTCAATATTATACTGTTTTCTGTTTTCAGCTCTCGGAATAACAACCAAAAGTGACGGGTCATAAACTTCGCTTCCCGTTGACTTTTTGCCCAAATGTGTTGATGCGATAGTGTCCGTTATCATTTATGCAATTTCTTCGTAATTTGCAGGATTGTTTAGCAAGTCATAGTTAATTTCATTTTCATTGTCTGCAATTGTAGCGGCAACAACTGTATCAGATGCTACGTTAACAGTTGTTCTGAACATATCGGTAATTCTTTCTATAGAGAACAAGAAAGCAAAACCTGCGGCTAATTGTTCAGGGCTTAATCCCATACCATTCAGAATCAATGCGATAGTTATCAGTCCTGCGCCAGGGATACCTGCACATGTGCTTGATGCAATCATAGCTAGAACAGCAATTTGCACTAATAAGAATGGTGTTAAAGCTATTCCGTACGCTTGAGCAAGGAAGATTACCGCAACTATTTGTAGTAGAGCTGTACCGTCAAAGTTTAACGTAGCGCCCAATGGCAATACAAAACTTGATATTTTGTGTGAAATACCGCGTTTTTCGCAGCATGCAATCGTCAAAGGTAGTGTCGCAGACGAACTCGCGGTTCCAAATGCTACCATCAAAGCTTCTGCAACTGCAGAGAACAGCATTAAAGCGGAAACCTTTGAGAATATTCTTAAGAATAGCGGATATACGATAAACATTTGAATTGCAAAACCAATTAATAAGACAAGCAGATATTTTGAAATACTCATAAATATTCCGATACCGAAGCTTGAAATAGCAGATGCCGTCAATGCAAACACGCCCGGTGCGGCAAAGAACATAATCCAATCAGTCATTTTCATAGTAGCTGCAAATATTGACTCAAAGAATGAAACAATCGGTCTGTTTACATCCCCTACTCTTGCAAGTGCAATTGCAAATATTAAAACAAATACAATAATAGGAACCATTTGACCGTTTGCAAATGCGTTTAGCGGATTGTTTGGAATAAATCCAAGAATCATATTCAAAACATTTCCTTGTTGGTCTGCAATTACTGTTCCAACAGCATCTTGAACTTCTTGCGCTGTGCTGGTTGCAATGTAATGCGCTGCACCAAGTCCCGGTTTTATTATTAATGCTAAAGCTCCGCCTATTGCGACAGCAATGGTAGTTAGTATACCATAGTACAGAACCATTTTAGTTCCGAATTTGCCCAGTTGTTTGTTATCGCCAATGCTTGTAATACCTATTATAATTGCGGATACAACAAGCGGAATGACAACCATCTGTATCAATCTGATGAAAACTTGTCCTACAAATGTCAATATTCCGGAAATTATCACATTATTATGGCCGTGCAGATATATACCTAACAAAATACCTGCAATAATACCAAAAAATATGTGCCAATTACGCTTGATACCAAGACCAAGTGCTATTAGGATTTGCATATGTAGTTTCATTATCAACCTCTTAATCTAAAAAAATACGTTTAACGTTGTTATTATACTATCTTTTTGAAAAA
>JBGUSD010000245.1:0-4128 GCA_045132355.1 Candidatus Gastranaerophilaceae bacterium | reverse complement strand
ATCGTCGTCGTTTTCAACAGGTATAAGCAGGGCGTATTCTTGCTCATCAACTTCTACAATGTCGTACAATTCAAACTTGATAACGTTTCCTTCCGCATCAACGGTTTCAATTATTTGTGTTTCGTCTTCCATGTTTTATCCTTTCTTTCTTGAGAGATATTGTTCAAGTATAATACAAGCGCTTTCAATATCAACTAAACCTTTGTCTTTTCTGAAATCTATTTTTTTATTTCTAAGATTTTCTTCTGCAGCATCAGAAGTTAATCTTTCATCTTCAAATATTATCTCATAATCTTTTAATTTTGACGCAAAATCTTTACAATCCTTAGCCTGACCACCCTCTGTATCATCCATATTTAATGGTAATCCTACTACGATTTTTTGTACATTATTTTCTTTTGCAATTTTCAATATTGTTTCTATTGCGGTGTTTTCAGGCTCTCTTTGAATATACGAATGTCCGTTTGCAAGCATTAGTAAATAATCACTCAATGCTATACCGATTCTCTTTGTGCCTACGTCAAGTGCCATTACTTTGTACATACCCAAAGCTCCTCGATTTTGCCGATAATATCATTAAGCTCTGACAATGTATATCTGCCGTTATTTAATTCTGTGTTGAATTTAAGGCTCATATAGTATTCGTAAATACTTTTTCTGAGTATGTTTTTGTATAATTCCTGCTTTAGTTCTTCGTCAAAATACAGACTGTATAATTTTTGAGCTGCAACAACTTCCTCTTGCGCAAGTTTTAGGTATGCGCAGACTAATAGCCTTTCGCTCCATACTGTTTTTTCTTCCTTATAAAAAATGTCATCGACATTTTCTGATATGGCTTTTTCAAAATCTTTGTGCGGAGTGTTTATAAAATTTTCAAACTCATCGCTGTATTGACCGTCAAGGAACCACTTCTGCATAAAATCCATGTCGAATATTTCTTCAAGATCTTTACTCGTTAATTTCAAGACGGTCAAATCTTTTAATGTTTCATTAATATCTTCTTCTTCGATGTCTGATAGTAGATTTTTCCAACAGACGTATTCGTATGGCAAAAGCCAACTGTTTGAGCTGCTTTGTGAAATCTTTTCCGCTCTGTTCAGTATGGTTTTGAGTTGTATTGGTGTTAAGTTTACTTCTTTTTCGTTTTTATAGAACCTTTCAATAATTTTGTCGCATTCAAATTGTGAGATTTCATTAAACCCAAAGCAATCTCTTATTCCATGATAGTCGTCTATAACTATTGCGACAAATCTGATTTTGTCCTGCTTTGTTTTTCGTGTGAAAATTAGTGCCTGGTTGCCGTGTCCGTCAGGATATGTCGCGCAGAATTTGTACGGAACTGACTCGGATAATATTTTTTTGTAGAACTCTTTTGAATCATCCTCTCTTACCCCTGCAATCTTTAGAGTGGATAGGCTTTTCTTTAGTAGTGGCTGAATTTTTTCGTCTACTACGGCGGTATTAAGCGCATGAAATGCCAGTTTTGACTTTGATTCTCCCAAAAGCCTCAGCGCTTCCAGACCTACATCGCTGTCAGGTTGTGATAAAAAGACAGGAATAAGAATATTTGCAAGGGCATCTTCGGAGTAGTCATTGCTTAGCGATTTTATAAGTGTAATCTTGTCTGAGCCGCTAAGTGCGGTCATAAAGTCCAAAAAATCTATTTGCACTTCGGGATTAATTATTGCATTGTCCAAAAGTTTTTCAGTTTCTTTATCAATAATTTCAGCGTTTAAAAGCTCGTCCCCCGTATCAAGTTCCCAATTCGTATCAAGGCCTCTGAGGAAATTTACTGCAATAATTTTTACGTTGTTGGGTGCTACGTTGTTTTTCAATAGGTCCCAAAGTTTTTTTGTTAATTCTTCTTTGTCTGCATATCGTTCAAGCAGAAAACATATAATTGATGCCTCGTCTGTTTTTACATTGTACAATTCTTTGAACAATAACTTTGAGATAGTCTTTTTGTCGTTTTGGGCATCAAGAAGCTGGATTTTGTCTATAAATTTTGACAAGTCGTTGACGTCAGTAAATTCTGAAATCAGTTTTGTAATTTCGGATTTTATCTCAAAAGGATTGAGCTGTCTTGTTGTTTCCATTTATCTGGCTTTCCCCCAAAAAGCATCTAGAATTTGCTGTGCTTCGGCAGATGGCATTCTGTCGTTCAAAATAAGATACTGTGTTGCAATCATTGTACATTCTGAACAAATGTTTACCCCCGGACCTTTTACCATTTTAACAACTTGCGTGTTTGGTCTGTGACAAAAACTGCAGTATACCAGATCTGAATTTTCTTCGTTATGAGACTCTTTTGGACTTTCTTTTTTTGCTCCTAATTTTACGACTTTAGCCATGCACATATTCTCCTTTTGCTCTAATTGTAACTTAAATTAATAAAATTTGCCATATTTTTATTCTTACCTTATAATTACTTTACACGATTGAGAGGAGACAGATGAAAAAAGCTTTATTACTTGTCAGTATATTATTTGTATCAGTTATTTCAACTGCCTGCATTAATAATCTTGCAGTGCAAGAGCTTAACATGAAGGCTAAATCATATATGGATAAAGGTCAGTATCAGGAGGCTATTGAACGGCTGAAGGCAAGTGCAGATCTTGACGATACTTTGTTCGAAACTCATTACAATTTGGCAGTTGCCTATACTCAGGCAGAGGATTATTTGAATGCCGTAAAGTCTTACGAAAAAGCAATATCTATAAATCCTGATTTTGCAGATACTTATTATTCTATGGCAGTTGCGATTAATAATTTGGCTGTCGATTTAAAGGATTGTACTGTTTTGATTGATGAAAATGGTGAATTGTACAAAGCTGAAGAAATAGATGATGAGTGTAAACCGAATAAGGATGTTTTGAGTAAAATTGATGCTCTTAAAGAGGAATCTGTCCAGTATTTTGAAACATACCTGGGGAAAAATCCGAATTCTGATGATGCAGATGAAGTAAGAGCGCAAATCAAAAAACTACAAGGCGAAACAGATGATAATACCGTCACCGAGTAGTTCTGTTGCGGTTTATGTTTTTGGCTTCCCTATATATTGGTACGGTATAATTATGGCTTGTGCCATTGTTATTGGTGTTTTTTGTGCTGAATACATTGCAAAAGGTTTTAGAAAAGGCTTTTTTATTGAAAATGCGCCCTTGTACATTATGGTGGGACTTATGGGTGCGAGAGTTTATCATTGTGTACTTAATTTTTCTTACTATGTGCAGTGTCCGTTGGAAATTTTTGCTATTAGACATGGAGGGCTGTCTATCCATGGAATGATATTATTTGGCGCCTTGTATACTTGGTTTTTGGTAAAAAGTGATAAAATAATGTTTTTTAAACTGGCTGATGTTTTTGCATGTGTTTTACCGTTGTGTCAAAGTATTGGCAGGTGGGGAAATTTTTTTAATTCCGAAGCCTTTGGTCTGCCTACAGATCAGACGTGGGGACTTTTTGTAGATGTTATGAATAGACCTGCCAATTATATGAGCAAAAGCTTGGTCCATCCTACTTTTTTGTATGAATCAGTGTTGGATTTTGCCCTGTTTATAGTCTTGCTGTGTGTCTATAAAAAGTCTGATAGATATGGGTTTGTTTTCTTTTTATACTTGATTCTGTATTCTATTATAAGAATTTTTATAGAACAACTCAGGGTTGACAGTATCCTTAATGTCTTTGGAATCCCTATTGCTCAGCTTGTATCCGGATTGTTGATTCTTGTTGGTATTGTCGGCCTGATTTATTTATTTAAAAAGCGTGATTGATTTGTTGATTTTTGTTTGTTATTATATCTGTTATGTATAAGAACAGGCTACCCCGAATTTGGTTAGATGGCGCACATTTTGTGAATGATGTGTATACGGGTTTTTTAAATCCTATTATGCCGTTTGTTGCTGCTAAAATCGGTATATCTATGGCGGTTGCAACTATAATTTTGAGTGTATCTCACATATTTTCATCACTTCTGCAACCTATATTTGGCTTTTTTGCCGACAATATGGTCAAAAGATCTTTTATCTTTTGGGGTCTGTTATTTTCGTCCGTTTTTATTCCGCTTGCTCCGGCATCAAATTCAATACTTATGATGGTTATTCTTATCATGCTCGGAAGTTTGGGCTC
>JBGUSD010000244.1:0-1034 GCA_045132355.1 Candidatus Gastranaerophilaceae bacterium | reverse complement strand
CGTCAAATGGCGGCGGAAGCCGGTCTAGGATGATTTTGATAGCTGCTACATTATCATCAATAATTCTCTGATAACTTTTGTTGCAACGGCTGTTGAAACGCCGGATGCATCGTAGTCAGGTGCAAGTTCAACAACATCAGCACCAATTATATCAAAGTTTTTGAGATATTCAAACCAGCCGGCAAGTTCATTAAAGCTCATACCTCCGCTTTCAGGAGTTCCTGTACCCGGCATAACTGACGGATCAAGAACGTCAAGGTCAACGGTTACAAATATTTTTTTGCCTTTCAATTCGTCAAGGCCTCTGTATTCGTGAATGAGGGTGTTATTTTCTTTCATAAAATCCCATTCTTCCTTCATTCCGGATCTGATGCCGATTTGTTTTATGTTTTTTGGTCCGACAATTTTTGATGCGTGGCGAATTACCGCAGAATGTGACATTTTTTCGCCCAAATATTCTTCTCGCAGGTCTGTATGTGCGTCAAAATGTACTATTGCCAAATTTTTATAAAATTTGGAAACAGCCTTTATTTCAGGCAATGTTACAAGATGTTCCCCGCCTATGCCGAAAACTCTTTTGCCGTCTTTGTATATTTCTTCAACATTTTTTTCTATCAAATCAAGAGAACCGTTTGTGTTGCCAAGCGGAAATTCAAGGTCGCCTGCATCGTGAAAATTCACATCAGCAAGTTCTTTGTCAAATTTTGGAGAATATTCTTCCAATCCCCAGCTTGCAAGCCTTATTTGCTCAGGTGCAAACCTTGACCCGGGACGGTAGGACACAGTTCCGTCAAACGGAAGTCCGAGCATAACGATATCTGAAGTTTCGTAATTTGGGTTCTGTCCCATCCAATTTCTGTCTAAAAACGGGCCGATTAGCATGGTAGTTCTCCTTTTTGTACATTTATTCTATCATGAAATTTTTTATTAATTTTATGAAAATCTCATACAAATATATGATAACTTTTTTTCAAATAAGGTATATTCTTATAACATCAAGAGGAAATTTTTATCAGACTTTTACAAATTGTTAA
>JBGUSD010000243.1:0-2494 GCA_045132355.1 Candidatus Gastranaerophilaceae bacterium | reverse complement strand
GATATTTACTACTTATACATCGAGCACTAATCGCTAAATATTGCCTGTTGAACTGTTTTTGTCGTCTTCCAACTGACGAATATCAATGTTGCTATCATCTTCTGCATATGCATTGATAGGCTGATCATCTATTTCAACGTTTACATCCGCATCAACCATCTCAATATCACCCTTCGGAAATTCTTTGACTTTACCATCTTCCATCTTAACTGCAACTTTACCATTCAAGAATTGCAAATAGCAAACTTTACCCAAGCCTTCAGGTGTCATGACAGACGAACCAACAGGAGGCATACCCTTTGCAGCGTCAATATAGTTTGAATATTCATAAGTCAAACAGCACAACAATCTGCCGCATGTACCGGAAATTTTGCCGGGCGCAATAGGAATTCCTTGATCTTTGGCCAATTTAACATTTATTGTCGCAAATTTTCTCAGGAAACTTGAGCAACAGAACGGCCTGCCGCAAATCCCAGTACCATCAAGAATAGAGGTTTCATCCCGAACTCCAATATGTCTTAAATCTATTCTCACTCTTGTAAACACCTGAGTTAAATCTTTCAACAAAGCCCTAAAGTCAACCCTTTCCGGTGCTGTATAGTAGAATGTTATTTTTCTTCTGTCAAAAGTAATTCTGCATTGAACAAGAGTCATATTAAGTTTGTGTTGTTTTACAAGCTCCTGACATTTGAAGAAGGAGGTGACTTCTTCTTTTCTTATGTCATCAAGTGTTTGCAAATCCCTCTGCGATAAAACCCTTATAACCGTCAAGGGTTCAGGTTTAAGCTTGCTGTTTTCCCATATTCTAGATATTTCGGAATTAACGGTAAACACCTTCAGCGCTTCTTCGCCCTTTTCAGTCCTCACAATTACCATTTGGCCATCCTGAAGGCTGATAGTATCAGGTACTACCAGAGGGTAAAAAGTATTTTTAAGGTATCTTACTGCAAATTTATACATATCTTTCTTCTTCTTTTAACTTCCTGTTCATTAATTTATCCAACAATTCACGCGGAGTAATATCTGTATAGACAGCCTCATAAATAGCATTAGATACAGGAACATCTATATCCAATTTTTTTGCCAATTCACATATAGCTTTTGAAGTTTTTACACCCTCCGCAACAGAACCAAGCTCTGCCAAAATATCATCTATCTTTTTGCCTTGACCAAGCATAGAACCAACTGTATAGTTTCTGGACATAGGACTTGAACAAGTAGCTATCAAATCACCCATCCCGGACAATCCATACAAAGTTGACGGATTAGCACCAAGTTGTATACTAACCCTTACAATTTCTGCCATTCCACGTGTCAAAAGAGCCCCGGCACAATTATCGCCAAGCCCCATTGCGTGTGCAAAACCTGAGGCAATTGCTATAACGTTTTTCAAGCTTCCGCCAAGTTCAACGCCAATAACATCATTGTTTGTATATAATCTAAATTTCCCAGGTACAGTACATGTCTTTTGCACAAATTCAGCAACGGACATATCTTCACTTGCAACTGATGCAGCGGTAGGTTTACCCTGCAAAACTTCTTTTGCAAGTGTTGGGCCGGACAATATTGCAATTTTTTGAGCAGGCAGAACATCTTTTATAACTTCGCTCATTCTCATCAATGACGGTAACTCTATACCCTTTGACGCATTGACCAAAATCTGATCTGATTTAATGCCGGATCGTTTCAAATTTTCACAAACATCACGGGTGCCGGATGTTGCAACCACATTCAATATAATATCAGAATCTTTTATTGCTTCTTCAAGGTTTGATGTTATAACAACCTTATCTGACAACTGAACCTCTAACGGTTTTGAGGTATGCTTATTTTGAATTAAATCATCCGACAAATCCTGAGCCCTGCCCCATACAGTGACCTCATCAAAATTATCTGTCAACAACCATGCCAAAGTTAAACCCCAACATCCTGCTCCAATAACCGTTAATTTCATTATTTCTCCTCACTTAAATAATTTTTCTCAAAACACCCGCATGTTTTTTCAACTCAACACGTGATGTATCTATATCTGTTCCTTTTACCAAAGACACAATTGAAGTTTTTATTTCCCAATTTGATTTCAAAAGAGCTGATAAAGCCTCACTATGACTAACTTCAGCAATTTGTGCAACAATTCTTATTGCCCTGTCTTTCAATTTTTCATTAACCGCTTTCAAGTCAATCATATAATTTTCGTATGTCTTACCGATTTTAATCATAGCACCTGTTGAAAGCATATTTAAAATCATCTTTTGTGCAGTACCGGCTTTTAGTCTGCTTGAACCTGCGATGACCTCAGGCCCGACTTCTACACAAATAACAAGTCCTGCATCTTCTGCGACCTTACCATGTGCATTGCAAGTTATCGCAATCGTTCTTGCCCCAACTTCATCTGCTTGGTGAATAACACCTGACAAATACTTAGGGTTTCCGCTTGCAGAAATTACCACGCAAACATCTTTGTCTGTCAAAACCTTTGCATCATCTATCCCTG
>JBGUSD010000242.1:0-1938 GCA_045132355.1 Candidatus Gastranaerophilaceae bacterium | reverse complement strand
ATCCTCTGCACCTTCAACTGCTGACGTAAATGCTTCTTTACCCCCTGCAATTACTCCTTGAACCATATCCGGAGAAACACTAAATGTAGGAGGACATTCTGAAGCATCCAAGACACCCAGTCTGCCTGACGTTCCTGCACCAAAATAAAACAGCCTGCCGCCTTTCAAGAATTGTTTTGCAATCATATCGACAGCTTCTGCAATATGCTCCAATTCATCACTAACCGCAAGTGCGACAAGTTTATCCTCGTCATTCATCTTTTTCACAATTTCTATTGTCGGAAGAAGATCTATGTCCTTTGTGTTTTCATTACGATATTCTGTAATAACTTCACTCATATTAAAGCTCCAACTACACTAATTTAACAAGATTTGCCATTTCAATAGCAGTCTTAGCGGCATCTGCGCCTTTATTTCCGGCTTTTGTTCCGGCTCTTTCAATAGCTTGTTCAATATTATCGGTTGTCAACACTCCAAATACAACAGGAACTCCTGTTTGAAGACTGACGTTTGCAACGCCTTTTGAAACTTCTGCACTTACATAATCAAAATGCGGGGTTGAACCTTTAATTACAGCACCCAATGTAATCAAAGCATTATATCTGCCTGTTTTTGCAAATTTTTGAGCTGTCAAAGGAATTTCAAAAGCTCCCGGAACTTTTACTATATCAATATTATCATCTTTCACACCGTGACGTTTTAGCTCATCTACGGCTCCTGACAATAATTTTGATCCTATAAAATCATTAAATCTTGAAATAATTATACAAAACTTTTCATCTTGTACAGTAAGCTGCCCTTCAAATGTTTTCATAACAATACTCCTTTGCCTACATTGTACCTCACAAGGGGCTATTTTACAATAAGCGGAGCAAAAATCTTATAAAAAATATATAATGATGCAAAAATTAAAAGTACCCCGCAACCCTTCATCAGAATATCAGATACTTTATAAAATTTATTCAGCTTTTTAAGTCCTGAAGTCAGCATGCCGGCAACAATCAATATCAAACCCTGTCCTATTGAAAATAAGAACAGCATAACAACAGCATTAAAAACATTTGCTGATAATGAGGCAAAGGCCATTATACCTGCAAGTATCGGGGTTGAACACGGAGTCCCGACTAACGCAAAAGCGCCCCCAAGCAATATGGGATACAAATATGTGTTATACCCTTCGCTTTTTGGCATCTCCTTAATCAGAACCGGAAGTTCAAAATCCAAAAATCCGACAAGTTTCAAGCCCATAATCATAATCAATGATGCAAGAATCAGTACGAAATATGGGTTTGATACAAAAACCTTGCCCGTTATTGCACAAATAATTCCTATTATTGAGAAGACAACAGCCGTTCCAAGTACAAAAAAGCACATCTGCAAAAGAGTCTTTAACGGAGTCTCCTTGCTATATCCACCGACATAACCAACTATGATAGGAAGCATAGATAAAGAGCATGGCGATACAGACGCTACCAAACCACCCACAAAAGAAATCAGAAATAGCGTCATTATACTTGTATTACCGCTGAATATCTGTGCATAATCCATATTATTTTAAATCCTCTAAACATTTTTCCATTTCAGATTGCTCAATTGCACCCTCAATTCGCCTTACCTGTTTGCCTTGAGAATCAATTAAAATAATCGTCGGAACAAGAGTTACATTATATTTTTGAATTTGTTCATCATTAAAAGAACTGCCATCTTGGATATGGATTTCTGTCATAACAATTTTGTCTTCATATTTCGGAAAAATTTCCTGGAAGATTTTGTTCATCTTTTGGCAATCAAGACACATTGCAGAAGTAAATTTTATAACCTGTGGCTTGCCAACAGCTTCCGCCGTCACTTCATATTGATTGGTTGTTGCCATAGATTTGGTTAATGCCAAATAACCTACAATCGGAACCAACAAAATCAACAAAATTGTAATTAAAT
>JBGUSD010000241.1:0-1691 GCA_045132355.1 Candidatus Gastranaerophilaceae bacterium | reverse complement strand
AAATACTACGGTCCTATCAGATTGGACAAATAATAACTTAATTAACCTACAAACGAGAGAGCCGCTTTTTAAAAAGCGGCTCTCTTTTTATAATATTATATTTAAATCTAAAAAGGTTTTGTCTGATTTAATTTAATTCTCAAATCTCTGAACCTTGCGATATCTTCCTGTGTTTTCCCTGAATCTTTGAACACCGCTTGAGCTGACGGGTGAACCATCAAGACATAATCCATGTGTATTTCCAAAAAATTGTACCGTCTTGGAGATTGATTTGCATTTCTTGGATAAATTTCTGCATTCGTGACCGCCAAGAAGCGCCTCTCTTTATCGTTTAACAAATCCGTCAGTTCCCTGTTTGTATTTGTGTATTTTGAAACGTGAACTATACCCTTAATATCGTGATCTACGGTCAAAATACTAACCTCTATAGGAACCGTATCGTTATTTTTTGCCATAAAATTCCCCTCTTAATGCCTTTAGTATATAATATTTCATTATATTTGTCTATTTGTAAAGATTTTTATATTTTGTGCCTGTTAAATCGAGCACCGTATGCCTCATGGACATCTACAATTGAGATAAAGGCTCTTGGATCTATCTCTTTTGTTATGTCCTTAAGTCTTGATAACTCAAGCCTTGAAATAATACAATATATAATGGTTTTATCCGCCTTTGTATAACCGCCCTGAGCATAGATATATGTTATACCAATATCAAGTTTGTCAATCAAAGCTTGACCTATGTCGTATGCCTTGTCACTGATAATCCTGACTGATTTTGAACTGTTAAGACCTTCCATAACAGAATCAATGACCTTTGATGCAATAAAGTAGGTCAACATTGCATACATAGCATTTTCCCATCCAAAAACCTTTCCTGCACCACAATATATGAAAATATTTAGCCCCATAATAAATTGACCGACAGAAAGCCCAAACTTCTTTGAAACAACAAGTGAAAGAATTTCCGTACCATCCAAAGCACCTTCGTTTTTTAAGATTATGCCAACTCCCGTTCCGAGAATTATGCCACCAAATACTGTTGCAAGAAGCAAATCCCCGGTAACCTGGATTTTACGAAACACATTCAACGATAAGGAAAAAACAATTACGGCATATATCATATTAAAGACAAACATTTTGCCCATCTTCGTAAACGCCAGACAAACAAAAGGTATATTTATCGCACAAACAAGAATACCCAACGGAATACCTGTAAGGTAACTCGCAATCATTGAAATACCGATAACCCCGCCATCTATAATGTTATTAGGAGCCAAAAAGCACTCAATCGCCGCCGCCGCAATAAAAGCGCCAACAGACAAAAACAGCATTTTTCTGAGTACCAAGGCAATCTTCATTTTTAACGGTATAGATTTTATTGTCATATTTATTTCTTCTTAATAAATTTATCAAGGCTAAAGTTACTTTTTTTATCTTCAATAACCGGAGAAACCCCCAAGATAGTTTCCAAATCAGCCTTTAATGTGACCAAATCCTCATACTTTTTCAACGTTCCGTCCATTGTAATCGAAACATCTCCCGTTTCTTCCGATACAACCAAACAAACAGCATCGCTGACTTCAGACATTCCTATTGCCGCTCTGTGTCTTGTTCCGTATTTCCAACTCAACTTCGGATCTTCTGTCAAAGGTAACAATACCCCGGCAGAAATTATTTTTTCACCGTTAA
>JBGUSD010000240.1:0-4275 GCA_045132355.1 Candidatus Gastranaerophilaceae bacterium | reverse complement strand
GATTGTTCACTACGTTAAGGACACAAAAATACAGCCTTTGCGAAGTGAGTAATCATTGTTGCTTGCTACATTTTCAAGGCGGAATTTGTTTGAGCTTTTGCGAGTTATTCCGCTCGGGTAGCAAGCTTACTAATGATTAACGAACGTAGCTCAGGCTGCGGGCTTTCTGCTTGTTTGCTCGCATTCGACAGCACTTCGTGTTTTGCCTTTTGTGATAATATCACAAGGCAAAACAACTCCGGCTTTGGCTCGCAATCCGCTTTCTGACCGCTTTCTTTGCCCGAATAAAGAAAGCGGTCAAGTAGGATAATATTTATTATGTATTTGACAACATATCCATGATAAAATTGTTTTATGTACGAAACATACTCCGATTTTTTAAATCTGCTTGAACAAAATTCTCACCTTAGAAAAATCAGCAATTTTACCGCTAAAGATGAGAAATATATATACTTTGCTGAAAAAAGATACCTGAATTTGTCCTCAAATAACTATCTTGCAATCGCAGATAACAGAAGGATTACTGATGAATTCTTAAAATGCACAGCTTCAAGATACGCTTTTGGAAGTGCCTCTGCAAGGCTTTTGACAGGAACATTACCAATATACAAAGACTTGGAAAATTTAATTTCTAACCTTTACCAAAAAGATGCAGCCCTGCTTTTCAATAGCGGATACCACGCAAATGTCGGGATATCAAGCTCTATCGCACAAAAAGGTGATGTTATATTCTCTGACAAACTGAACCATGCCAGCATAATTGACGGAATGCAACTTTCTCAAGGCAAATTTTTCCGCTATGTTCACAATGATATGGAAAGCCTTGAAAACCTTCTAAAAAGAGAAAGAAACAACTATAATAACGCAATCATAATTACCGAAAGCGTTTTCAGCATGGACGGCGATATTGCAAACCTAAAAAAAATAGTTGCACTAAAGAAAAAATACAATTGCATTCTGATAATAGACGAAGCTCACGCATTTGGAGTTTTCGGTAAAACAGGACTTGGAGTTGCAGAAAGTCTTGGAATAATAAAAGATATTGATCTTATAATTGGTACTTTTGGCAAAGCTATCGGCTCTATGGGAGCTTTTGCAACCGGATCAAAGGTTTTGATTGACTATCTGACAAACAAAGCAAGGTCTTTTATATTCTCAACAGCACTTCCCCCGATAAATATTGCCTTTACGAAATGGGTAATAGAAAATAAACTACCCAAAACACTTGAGGCAAGACAAAACATGCTTGCCTTGGCAAAAAAAATGGGAAGTGAAAGCCATATCATACCGGTAATTATCGGCGATAACAAAAAGACTGTTGAAATGTGCGATATCCTCTACCAAAACGGATATTTCACACTCCCTATAAGACCGCCTACGGTACCTGAGGGAACTTCAAGAATAAGAATTTCTCTTACTACAGCGATTACAGAAAACGATTTAGAAAAACTATGCAATATAATTGGTTAAACAGACAAAATAACAAAAATCTTATAATATTTTTTGCAGGCTGGAGCTTTGACAGCAAGCCATTTGAATATCTAAAGTGCGAAGATAATGATGTCCTTGTATTCTATGACTACACTGAGCTTGGCAACATACCTGACATAGACCAATATGACACATATACTCTGATAACATGGTCAATGGGAGTGTACGTGGCATACTTGTTAAAAGATAAATTGCCTGAATTCAACAAAAAAATAGCAATAAACGGAACTGTATATCCTGTCGATAACCAATTCGGAATCCCGCATAAGACCTTTGAACTTACCTTAAAATACGCAGAAACAGGGCTTCAGGGTAAATTTTACAAAAATGTTTTTTCAAATGATTCTTGGTATGAACAATATATGAAAAACCCTGTCCAAAGATCTTTAAAAAATAGGGTTGATGAGCTTATTGCGTTAGATAATTTTATAAGAGAACAAAATATTGTCTATGATAATAAATTTTATGATAAAGCACTTGTAGGCTTGTCAGACAAGATTATCCCAACCAAAAACCAGCTTGCTTTTTGGAAAGAAAAAGCACAAACGATTGATTGCGGTCATTTTCCGTTCTATAATTACAGTAGCTGGAATGAAATATGCAAATAAACACTAAATCTATCAAAAGCCGATTTGAAAAAAGTATGGACAAATATGACGAAAACGCACTTGTCCAAATTGATTTGGCAAAAGAAATTGTTCAGGAAGTAAAAAAAATAAAATCCGAATTTGACACTATTTTAGAATTGGGTTCGGGAACAGGTCTTTTGACAAAGGAAGCAGTTAAGTCACTACAATTTGATAACTATATTGCCAATGATATTGTAGAAAAATCGAAAAACTACATAACAAAAATTCTGCCAAACGCAACCTTTATACACGGGAACGCACTCAAGATAAAAATCCCTCAAAAGGCAGATTTAATCCTGTCAAATGCCATGTTTCAATGGTTCAACAGTATAGATGAAATCATCAAAAAATGTAAATCAACAATGAGAGATGACGGTATAATCGCATTTTCCACTTTTGGCAAATATAATTTTACAGAAATCAATAGTATTTCTGGAATTACGCTAAATTATTTCACACTTGAACAAATACTTGACATTATGGACAATGATTTTGATATTGTTTATGCCGATGAATACACAAAAACTCTGAACTTTAATACACCTCTTGAACTTCTTGCCCATATGAAAAACACCGGAGTTAACTCGCTTTCTGTCAAACCTTGGACGGTCAAGGAAGTTAAAAATTTCTGCGAAAAATATCTGGAAAAATTTGATACTGTGCACCTGACATACAACCCTATTATAATCGTTGCAAAACTCAAATAACTATTCAAAAAATAAGCCTGAAAAATAGACCTTGGCATGTATTCCATTTTGTAAAAAAAAATATTATAATCTTTACATAATAACATGTTTATTATTAAAATATAGGTACAAGAGGTAAAACAATATTGTTAAACAACTTTGAAAATTTTGATAATTCAGAAACATCAGCGAGAAAATCAGCACTCATTCAGGAAAGAGTAGGACTTGTTGCTACTCATATGTATAAGCAGTTTTTGGATTATCAGCACGCAACAGTAAATACCAACGAGATTTTCGTAAGAATGATAGACAACCTTCAGGCTGTATCAGAATCTTTGAAACAATCATTCTCCTCTCGCGGTATAACAACTCAAAATATCTATGTCGATACAGACCCCCAAAAATCTGTTGCCATAATAAACATTTTGTGGCATAAGATAAGCTTTACAACTCGTTGTAACTACCAACCTCAAGCCTTGTACAGAGAAAATGGCGAGCACTTATTCTCCGGTCGTATAATGGCAATCAGAGGCAACTACAACGAAATTATGCAAGGGGTAAAGGACCACGACGATGAAATGGGCAGATTATTAGAAAACGAAGTCGCATCATTATTTATACCTGCAGAAACAAATCAAAATTCAATATTAAAAATAAAACTTTTATCTAACAGAGAGTTTTACCTCAATCAGACAGATGCCCCGAGAGAATTTGTCTTAAAAGTTGTAGAATACGTCTGCGGAGGAGGTTTCTACCACGAAGAAGGTGCAAGAAGACAATTTAATATTTAGTCAATATTGACATTCTCTGAAAAATAACTAATATATATATGTATAGGATATGGATATGCGTTTAATAGAAAAACTAAAAGAGCTTGAAAATAATTACATGTTTATAAGATGGGCAACGGGTGGGGAGTATGGCAAATTAGTGTATGCCGGAGATGACTTTATAGAATTTGATATAGTCAACCTTGACACTATGGAATACTCCGAGACTGTGCTTATTCACGCACCTTTGATATTAGAGGTTGCCTTTGGCGGCGCTGATGTTGCCAGAATTTTGGCAGAAGTATCTTCCAAAATCGGCGAATAAGCAACAAACAACATTGCAAAATAGTATACTTGTGTATTACCTAAGCGACAGACTAAGGTCTACCCTTGTTACTTACGTGAATAGTGATTAGTGAGTAGAGATTTGTTCTTTTCTGTCTTCGACAATAATAGCTTACCTTCCAGCCTTCCTGCCCTCCTGTGCCGGGTGAGAGTTTTCTGGATTGCTTCGTCTCTTCGTTCCTCGCAATGACGTGGGAAGTTAAGACTATAAGACGTTAAGTATGATAAGTCCGATAAGCCCTCTAATGCCTTCGGCAATACAATTCCTCCCCACCCCTTGAGGAACAAAGGGAACAAACGATACGAAGTGAGTTTTGTGACCCTGTTTCCCGAAGTTATGAGTGGTGCGGGGAA
>JBGUSD010000239.1:0-1617 GCA_045132355.1 Candidatus Gastranaerophilaceae bacterium | reverse complement strand
TTCATTCGGATTCATAGAATCAGGCAGGGCATTTCCGTGTATACTTATAAAAAACATTGCTTCATTTTCATTGGCGATTTTCACCCTTTTATATAAAGGAACGTCAACGTCTTTTTCACGTGTCATAACAACATTAGCGCCTCTGTGCTTAAGCTCATGCTTAAGCTGTTTTGCTATTTTAAGAGTCAAATCTTTTTCATAATTTCTCAAACACCCGATTGCTCCGATTTCACTGCCGCCATGACCTGCATCAACTGCTATTGTAATACCTTTTAGCGGATGTTTTTGATTAATTTCAGGATATTTTCTGACTTTCAGAATAAAGTCATTGCCATCATACTTTCCGCTATAACCGACTACTTTGTCGGTATTTGCATATTTCGAATACGGGAATTCAAAGACATAAGTATTTTCAGGGCAATCTTTTATGTTATAAAATTTCAGGTAAAAAGTTTGCCCCTCAACTATTTCAAACGGAACTTTTTTGTCCAGATGAAAAACATATTTATAATAGTTTTCATCCTCTAAACACTCATAATCTGACACGGAAGCCTCAGAAAAATCATCATTCTGCTCCAAATACGACTTGCCAATCCAGGCTTTTTTGTTTTCGCCGAGAGAAACTCTGAAGAAACCACCCTTTTCTCCGTCAATATTTAAAATTACGCCTTCTTGCAAGTGCGCAATTCTGTTAGCACCTCCGTCAACAGGAGTTGACCTCAAGGGGGAATTGTCATCTTTTACGATATAAGCTTTTTTAGTTGAATACTCTATGAGCTTTGGAGAGGTATATGGTTTTGAGGACTTTGCAGGCCTTGTAATTTTGTATACAAGAACTTCTCCGGTTGATTTTATCTCAAAGGTGTTCTCGCCCTCTTTTAAATTTACAAAATGGGCAAACCCACCTGTTTGACTAACTTTTACAGGCACTCCGTTAACCGTAAGATCGGCTGCCGCAGAGCCTATAAAAAACGTTGTCGGCGAATTTATTGTGATAACCTGTTTTTTAGGATAGACAACATCAAGTGCAAATACACTCTGCCCAAACAAAATTATCCCCAAAATAAGAATCCAATTTTTCATAATAATATGTTAACTCAAAATCAAATAATTTTGTAATTTTATTTAATATTTAAAACTTTTGCACGTCGTTATGCTACAATATAAATAAATGGGGAGAAGAAGTGAGATCTCGTAGCAGGGAAAATGAAAAAGAAAAGCGCGTACGCAGATTTGATCAGATATTAGCAGCATTGCAAGTATTCTTTATCGGATTTGCAGCAATGCTTACCGTCTATTTGTTTGTAGTACAGGTAGTAGACGTAGGTAAATACAGAGTAAAAGCTCGTAAACAACGCATCAGCAGGAATTTTGCCATGCGCGGAGATATATATGACCGTAACGGTATAAAACTTGCAACAGACAAAATATATATGGACGTTTATGCACACCCTGCAATTTATGATTCCACCCCTGAGGAATTGGCGAAAAAGCTTTCTCCTATATTAAAAATCCCATATAACCAATTATTAACAATGCTAAAAAAACCCGGCCCTGTAATAACTATAAAGAAAGATATTGATAAGAATACTGCAAAAGAACTTTCAAAACTTCATT
>JBGUSD010000238.1:0-5607 GCA_045132355.1 Candidatus Gastranaerophilaceae bacterium | reverse complement strand
CACGGCGGCGGAGCATTCTCAGGAAAAGATCCGACAAAAGTTGACAGATCAGCGGCATATGCGGCGAGATATGTTGCTAAAAACATTGTAGCAGCAGGATTGGCTGACAAATGTGAGATTGAACTTGCGTATGCAATCGGTGTTGCAGAACCTATTTCAATTATGGTTGATACCTTCGGAACAGGTAAAATTTCAGATGACGAAATTTCAGAACTTGTTTCTAAGAACTTCGACTTAAGACCGGCTGCAATCATTAACCAATTCGATTTGAGAGGATTACCGGCCAAAAATGGCGGCAAATTCTATCAATTATTGGCAGCATACGGACATATGGGCAGAACTGATATAAACGTTCCTTGGGAATCAACAGACAAAGCAGACTTGTTAAAAGCTCAGAGCTGTTCATCATGCAGTTGTTAGACAGCCCCCAAAAAATTCAACAAAAAGGCAGACATTTATGTCTGTCTTTTTTGTTACAAATAATTAATAAACTAGCAAAATAATAAATCACACGATTTATAAATAACTGTTAATATAGGAGAACGATATGATTAGAAGTATATGCAACACCCCATCTTTTGGTTCAAAAGTAATTTTAAACGGTTTTGGCACAGGAGATTATAAAAACATAAAAATGCCTGGACACAGCAAAGAAACTATTGAAGCTACAAAAAAACAAATTGCAGACTTGAGAGAAAACTCCGATAATAATACAGTAACATTGTCATATAACAAGGAATACGGACATATGTCTATGCTTATTCAAGAGAAAAAAGACGGACATCATTATTCAAACGGGCCACTATATTTCATTCCGCATATAGGCAGTATAGAAAGGAATTACGCAAGAATGAAAGATGATTTGTGGTTTGATAAATAATCTTCGCAGATGAAAATATTGTAAAAAACTTGCACAAGGATGGCTCATGGGCTATCCTTGTATTATGATAAAGCAACTCAGATTAAAGGATTATATACTAATAGACGAGCTAACCGCCAATTTTGATAGCGGATTAAATGTAATTACCGGTGAGACAGGAGCAGGAAAGAGTATTCTCATAAGTGCTATCGACCTGGTTTTTGCCCCAAGAATCTCAAAAGAAGTAATAAAAACGGGGAAAGAAAAGGCTGTAATTGAATTAGTACTTGAGAACACCAAGCATAATCTAAATGCATTTTGGGCAGAAAACGGCATAGACGATTGGGGTTCAGAAATAGTAATATCAAAAGAAATAACTCAGAATTCCGTACGTGCAAGAGTCAATGGCAAACTTGTAAGTACTGATGTATTAAAGGCTTTGCGTACAATGTTTGTTGACATACATTCCCAGCACCAGACATACTCTTTTATGCAGCCTAAATACCACATAACCCTGCTCGATTCATACGGAAAATCCTTTTACGGGAACATATTAGAAGAATATAAAACCAAATATGCCAACTATCAGTCATTACTATCAAAACTTGACAGTGCCAAAAATTCTGCAAATATAACAGAATCACAAATAGAATTTTTAAAATTTCAAACAAACGAAATTGAAGAAGCCCAAATTAAATCTGAAATAGAAGATGAAGAATTAACAAAAGAACTTGAAATATTAGAAAACGCAGAAAAACTAAAAGAATTGACAGGCGCTTCTTATTGGGCTTTGAATGGCGATGACGGCTCTATTATGGAAGCTCTTGGCAAAATCAAACAAAACCTTTCAAAAGCATCTTCTTTTGACTCAAAACTTGAGGAGATTGAACAGGCGTTTGTAGATGCATCTGAGGCACTTCGTGAAATTGGAAGTGATTTAAACAGTTACAGCCAAAATTTAGACAACGATACGGAACGTCTTAACCAAATACAAGAAAGACTGTTTTTGCTGGATAAACTTAAGAGAAAGTACGGGGGAACACTTTCTGAGGTCGTGAATACCTATAACAAACTCAGCGAAAAACTAAATTCAATAGAATTCTCAAACCAAAATATAGAAGAATTAGAGCAGGAAATTTCAAAGACAAAAACAGAACTTACGGCAATCGCAAAAACAATAAGCGAATACAGACACAACTATGCGGAAGTTCTATCTGTACAAATACAGGATAAATTAGAGCTTCTTGAGCTGCCAAAATCAAGATTCAAAATAAACATAACTCAAACAGACTTGTCGCCTGACGGAATTGATGATGTGGAATTTCTCATATCGACAAATGTATCCGAGGATTTGAAGCCGCTTGCAAAAGTCGCATCAGGCGGGGAGATTTCAAGAGTAATGCTCGCAATAAAATCAATATTTGCAGAAAATGACAATATCGACACGGTTATATTTGATGAAATAGATACAGGCATATCCGGCAAAGCGGCACAAAGCGTTGCAGATGAGATTTTGGCATTGTCTAAATACCGCCAGATAATATTAATCACGCATCAGGCTATAATAGCTTCAAAATCTGACAAACACTTCTATGTTAAGAAATCACAAACTGATGAAACAAAAGTTGAAGTATATGTCCTGAATGAAGATAATAAAATTAAAGCGCTTGCGGAATTAGCAGGCGGAGAAATAAACGAACAATCAATGGAGTTTGCCAAATCATTGATAGGATAAGCCCATTTTAATCATCCAAAAGATCCTTAAAATGGCAATATTCATCAGATGTCCGAATTTGTCTGAGGGCGGCATTTTCGAGTTGTCTTATTCTTTCTTTGGAATAGCCCATAATTTTACCAAGCTGCTCAAGCGTTTTTGGAGTTTCATCATTCATTCCAAATCTGTAAGTTATAATTTCACTCTCACGTTTTGGTAAATGCGCTAATAAACGGCTAACGCTTTTGCACATCAGGGCTTTGTTCACCTTATTTTCAGGAGAATTACAGCTCTTGTCCTCAACATAATCTCCCACATTCAAGTCATCAGTAACAGGTGTTTCAAGACTAATCGGCTCTTTTATCATAGAATTTTTTATTGTCAGAAGATTTTTTAAAGGCAAACCCATTTTGTCTGCGACTTCAAAATCCGTAGGTTCTCTATCCAATTCAACAGCCAAAGACGCATAGCAGCGTTTGTATCTTCTGATTTTGTCAGCCATATGAACAGGGATTCTTATAGCACGAGAGCTGTTTGTAATAGCACGCACTATTGATTGCTTAATCCACCATGTAGCATAAGTTGAAAATTTAAAATTCTTTGAATAATCAAACTTTTCAGCAGCCTTAATAAGCCCCAAAGAACCTTCCTGAACAAGGTCCATAAAAAGCACGCCCTGTCCGATATATTTTTTTGCGATACTGACAACAAGACGGAGATTTGCCTGAATCAATTTTCTCTTCGCGATGTCAGAATTATTTTCTTTTATTTCACGACCAAGAGCCAATTCATCAGCAGAGGACAGGAGTTTAATTTTGCCTATGGTTTTGAGATAATTTTGTAAAATATCATCATCTTTATAAATAGAATTAAAAGTTTTCGGCTCCTGTTCTGCCGCAAATTCATCGTCAAAAAGGGGTAAAGTATCTACACATTCCAACATAATAAATCCTCACTTAATTTGGTTGACGAAAATATATAAAAAAAGTTTCTTGACAATAAAATATGTTCTTGATAATATAGGACTTGCCGAAAGGAAGGGCGTTTAGCTCAGTTGGTAGAGCGTCTCCCTTACAAGGAGAGGGTCAGAAGTTCGAGTCTTCTAACGCCCACCATTAAGAAAAGAGGTTGAGAAACCTCTTTTTTTAGTGGTCAGTTAGGATAGGCGAAAACTTCTAAATGAAGTTCGAGCGGATTTCCGCACGGCATAAATGCCGGATAGCGAACAGATTGAGCATACTGCGGCAAAGCCCGCAAATGCGAAACTCCGTGAGCGTGGAGGAAATCCAAGAGAGTCTTCTAACGCCCACCACTAAGAAAGCAGTAACTTTTGTTACTGCTTTTTAATTAAGATTATTAGTATTGATATTAATTAATTATTTTTATATTATTAAACTATGGCAATTATAAAATTCACAAAAATGAACGGGTTGGGTAATGATTTTATTATCCTTGACCAAGAGGAATACCAAAAAACGAAAATACCTCCGGATAAGTTGGCATTAAAATTATGCAGCAGAAATTTCAGCATAGGTGCGGACGGTCTTATTATCGTTGATTCCGGTACTGATAAGGCCGATATTTCCTGGATATTTTACAATTCTGACGGATCTCCTGCTCAAATGTGCGGAAACGGAATGCGGTGTTTTGCAAGATATATTTTCGATAAAAAAATCATTACAAAGAAAGAATTTTCCGTTGAGACAAAGGCCGGAATCATTGTCCCAAAAATTATTTCTGACGTGGAAGTCTGTGTAAATATGGGAACCCCTGTTCTGAGCCCCCAAAATATACCTTGTATGGCAGAAAGAAATTTGAATATACCTTATTCCATTGAAGATAAACAATTTTTGTTAAATGCAATTAGTATGGGAAATCCTCATTGTATCATATTTGTAGAAAAAGACAGTAAAGAATTTGCACTCAAATACGGTTCAAAAATAGAAAATGACTCAATGTTTCCGGAAAAAACAAACGTAGAATTTGTTGAAATTATATCAAAAGACGAAGTTATAATAAATGTTTGGGAACGAGGCTGCGGAACAACCCTTGCTTGTGGGACAGGAGCCTGTGCCACAACGGTTGCAGGAATTCTTATCGGATATTTAAATAATTCTGTTAAAGCAAATCTCCCTGGCGGAGCTTTAAAAATTGAATGGCAAGGCAGTTCAACGGATACCCAACACGCTGTCTATATGACAGGCAGAGCGGATTATTCTTTTGCCGGCGAAGTCGTTATTTAAATAACAGATAGAACCTATCCATAGCCTCTTTTGTTTTTTCTTGTGTGTTGAAAGAAGTTAGTCTGAACCAACCTTCTCCGTTTTTACCAAATCCCGAACCCGGAGTTCCTACTATGCCTATTTTAGTCAAAATATAATCAAAGAAATCCCAGGATTTCATATCTTTTGGGCATTTTAACCATATGTACGGAGAGTTTTTACCACCTGTGTATTTAATATTCAATTTATCAAGAGTATCGCTTATGATTTTTGCATTTTGTTTATAATAATCAATGTTCTGCTGAATTTGTACTTGGCCTTCAGGTGTGAATACGGCAGCGGCACCCTTTTGTACAATGTATGAAACCCCATTAAATTTAGTGGTTTGTCTGCGAAGCCACATTTTATTTATACTCATACCATCAAAGTTTAGTTCGCCAGGAACAATCGTGTAACCACATCTTGTACCTGTAAAACCCGCTGTCTTAGACAGTGAACAAAATTCTATTGCACAGTCTTTTGCACCTGCTATTTCATAAATACTCCTCGGTAACTTGTCTTCTGATACAAAACTTTCATATGCAGAATCGAAAAGGATAATAGCATCGTTTTTGAGAGCATAATCTACCCATATTTTAAGCTGATCTCTGTTGTAAACCGCACCTGTTGGGTTGTTTGGAGAGCAAATATAAATCAGGTCCGCTTTGACATTGTCATCAGGCAAAGGTAGAAAATTATTTTCTTCATTTGCATCGATATAAACAATTTTTCTTCCTGCCATAATGTTTGTATCAACGTAAACGGGATATACA
>JBGUSD010000237.1:0-11388 GCA_045132355.1 Candidatus Gastranaerophilaceae bacterium | reverse complement strand
CTCACAAGAGGCTCGAGCGAAATATTTTGATGAAAATGTGAGAAAAAAATATCCGAAAGCCGTTATAGTTGATGTCGACAGGGGGGTAAAGCATATTAAACTTACAAAATATTATGACGGTAAACCGGTTAGAATTAATGTTGTGGAAATTGACAAAAGGTTAGCTAAAAATTATACATTGACTCCTGCACTCGCTTCCGATACTTTGAATAATCGCAGATCTATTTCAACAATTGCAAAAAATTCAAATTCTATAATTGCTTTAAACGGAACGTTCTTCAAACCCCAAACGGGTGTGCCTCTCGGTACATTAATGATTGACGGCAAAATGTATACAGGCCCTATATATGATAGAGTCGCATTTGGTATTTTTGACGATGGCTATGATATTGCACGTGTAAAATGGAACGGTACAATAAAAAGTGATACTTTGAGCATTAACGTTGATAATATAAATCAACCGAGAATGCTTGCTACATATGTTCTTGCATATACCCCTGAATGGGGCAAATATGCTCCTCCGGCTCCGAAGTACGGGCTGCAGTTTGCGGTTGAAGAGGATAGGATTGTTAAGGTCTCAACTGCACCTATAGAGATTCCACAAAATGGCTACGTAATAGTCGGCCCGTCTTCTCAGCTCGGTGGTTTTAAGCTTGACGACAAGGTTAAGTTTGAGATGACAACAAATCCTGAATGGAAAAACGTCAAACATATCATAAGCGGCGGCCCGTATCTTGTCAAAGATGGTGATGTGTTTGTTGATATGACTGCAGAAAAACTTGGTGCTATCGGCGGTAAAAACCCGAGAAGCGCAATAGGTTATACTTCTGATAATACACTTGTTTTGGTTGCTGTTGATGGTCGTGAAGGCCAGTCTGTCGGAATGACCTTAATTCAGCTTGCAAACTTTATGAAGTCTGTCGGGTGTGTTGGTGCGATAAACCTTGATGGCGGCGGTTCGACAGTTATGTATGTTAACGGAAAGATTGTTAATAATCCGGCACAGGTCGGAGGTATTCCAATATCAAATGCAATAGTCTTGAGTAGAAAAGGGTAATTCGTCTTCCTCCTCGCCTTGCACAACGGGGAGGTTTTTTTATCTTCTGCCTACGTTTTTGTCTATAATGTCTGATACGTATGGTATTCTGCTATATATGCCCATAAATGCCGTTATGGCAAGATAAAGTATTATTCCGTATAAAAGAGCCTGAATTATTGAATATGGCCCGATTAGCGGTGCGTTAAAATAAAATATTATCTGCGCAACAAGTCTGTTTATAAACGGTATAAAGCTTAGCAGGTTAAATACAAATCCCAACAACATATTAAGCAAAAATAATGCTATTGCAATGAATATAGACTGGAATATATGATATTGCGTGAATGGTCTCAAATTTGAGCGTGTAAACACCCCCAAAATTAACCAAATAAAACCAATCATTCCCATAGTTATGTAACTCAAGCCTGAAACAATTCGCTCGATTACATACGGACTATCATCATATCTGTACATTTATGCCTCAGCGTGTTTTTTATCTATATATTCGTCAATAACTTGGCTATATACAAGTTTGTATTCATCGTTTTCAGGTTCAATGCCCATGGATGTTCTGTATGATGCCAACGCTTGTTCAATGTCGCCGTCCAAGTAGTGAGCATTGCCAAGCAGCATATATGTTTCCGCATCGTTAGGGTTTGCTCT
Source organism: Candidatus Gastranaerophilaceae bacterium (assembly GCA_045132355.1). Taxonomy (GTDB): domain Bacteria; phylum Cyanobacteriota; class Vampirovibrionia; order Gastranaerophilales; family Gastranaerophilaceae; genus SIG32. Next base: position 9,686 of record JBGUSD010000237.1, on the reverse strand, counting down.
CAAAGCTTCTTTATACATATTTATAGCCAAATCTATACGGTTGTAGTTTGTGTACAAGTTGCCCAAAAGAACATATGCGTTCTTTTCGTCAGGTTTAAGCTGCATAGCTCTCTTGTACATTTCTTCAGCCATATTATATTCTCTAAATTCACTGAGCGCTATTGCATAACAAATGTAAGCCTTGTAGTTATCACCTTCCATTGTAAGAGCTTTTTCAAACCAATTATATGCTTGCTCTCTGTCTTTCATTAAGGTCAGAGTGTTTCCGATGCAAATTGCTACAACTTTGTTATCAGGATTCAAAACAAAAACTCTCTTATAAAGGTCAAGCGCGGTTTGATAATCGTACAGCTTGAAACAAACGTTACCCATATCAATAAGCGCATTCAGGTTTTCAGGATCAAGAGACAAGGCTTTTTCGTAGTATGCCTTAGATTCAACATAATCCTCAAAATCTGCATATAAAAGCGCAATAGCGTTATAAATTTCCGGATTGGTCGAATTCAAGTCGATTGCTCTATTGTAATAGAACAGGGCTTTTGGGAAATTCTTCCATTCCGCAAAAACGTTTCCGATATTGAAATATATTAAAAAGTTTTTAGGATTAATCTCTAGTGCCTTATTGTAATAGGATAGAGATTTCCTGAAATCTTTTTCGTAAAACCACATTGTGCCCATTCCGACAAGTGCTTGAACGTCATTTGGGTGGATTTGAAGCAAACTTTCCAAAACTGACATAACTTTGTCGTAATTTTCCTGCTGCATATAAAGCTCTGCAAGTCTGTGGTATGAGTCCGCATTTTGCGGATCTTTTGCCATTTCCATTATGGCATCATTAATTTGTTGATCTAAATTTTCCATGATTATATTCTATCCTATTTAATCGTACTTGTAAATTTGTAAAAGAAAGTTAATAATTACTTATATTCGCTATATTCTTTTGAAGCGTCTTTCCACACATCTTCAGAGACCTGAAAAGCATGGCTCCAGAATTTTTCTATTGCATAGGTTTCTCTTTCGTCTTTGTGCAAAATATGAACGATAACATCCCCATAATCCAACAAATTCCAGCGGTTTCTGACGTCATTTTCCATCCTGATAGGAGAACGTTCAAAGTGCTTTTTCATCATTTCTTTGACGTGCATCATCAGGGCCTTTACCTGAGTTGGAGAATCCGCTGATGCAATTACAAAATAATCTCCTAATGATGAAACGTTGCTTATATTCAGTATCGTAATGTTGCTTGCAAGTTTGTCATCAAGCATTCTTGCCGCAACGCATGCAAATAATTGTGTTTTATCTTCCATTCTTGTTCCTATAATTCTATCATGTCTACTCTGCGCTTGTGTCTTCCGCCTTCAAAGCTGCCTTTTAACCAAATGTCAACAATATCAAGAGCCAAATGCTCTCCTATAACCCTTTCTCCAAGACAAAGTATGTTAGCATTGTTGTGTGCTCTTGAAACTCTGGCAGAATATGTATCTCCGCATAATGCTGCTCTTATACCGCGAACTTTGTTTGCTGCAATAGACATTCCGATTCCTGTTCCGCAAACCAAAATCCCGCGATCAACCTGACCTGATACGACAAGTTCTGCAACATCTCTTGCAATAATAGGATAATCACAGGATTCAAGTGTGTGCGTTCCAACATCTACAAACTCAATATTTCTCATCTTTAGATATTCAATAATCTTTTGTTTGTAATTGAATCCGCCGTGATCGCTGCCAATCGCTACTTTTAAATGCTCCATACTAACTCCTTCTAACTAGCTATAGACCTTGATATTTTGTATTATACAGTTATTTTTCACCTTTGTAAAGCAATAAAAAAGATTGGCTTTCGCCAATCTTTTTTATTGCTTTATTTTATTTTTATACCCAAGGTTGTCTTGACCCGATGTTAAGTGGGGGTATAGTTGCATTACGATCTCTAGATGCAGTTGCACTGCTAGTATTTGATGTAGATGTATTGCTAGTTGTTGCAGGTTTGTCTTTAATGTAGCCATTATCCTTTAAGAATTTTTCTGTCGGGAATTCTATTGTTGCGTCAGCTGCGTTCATTGCTTCTCGCTTTATAGACCCATCACTGTTAAATATCTTAGAATTCATGGCTACAAACTCTTTGTATAATTTACCGTTTGTAGAAGTGTCCATAGGTGAATTAAGTCGGTTTCCGTATGTACTTGTTAAATATCTCTGCAATACGTCACCAGCATCTTTTGCATTATTATATGAACTGCCGATTGTTGTTATTTCATAATAGCCGCTATAGGCACTTGCTCTGCTAGGGGTTTCGTGTGCAGATACTGTTGTGTGTGTTTGAGATGATGACCCAGTGGATCTTCTATGGCCGTTACTACCGCGTGTTCTGCCACCGCCTGAAGGTCTAGAAGCCCCCCCAGCCTTTATGTCAGGATTTGCAGCAAGTAAGTCATCTAAGGTTGCATATTCTTTACCGTTATATTCGTAAGTTACTTTGCCGTCAGATCCAATTTTGCCTTTAATTTGAGTGCCAGGTTTTATACCCTTCGCTTCTATAAATGTTTGAATTTCTGCATCTACTTGTTCTTGTGTTGGCTTTTCAGCACCTGTTGTACCTTTTGATGTGATTTGTTCACTTGCATGTTTTTGTGCAGCTTTTATAGCTGATGCATAGTTGTCGTATTTGTTGCCAATTATATTGCCATCTTTGTCTTTTAATGTTATTTTGCCGTCATCACCGACTTCCATCGTGCACCCACCGTATGCCTTTGAGTGCATTTTGTTAAATTCGTCAACCTGTTGTTTAAGTTTTTCAGAGGCCGTATCTCCTGTTTTACCGTTGATTTTGTTCCAAACCTCGCTAAAAGATTTGCCGCGGATAGGTTCGCCGCCTTCTTTCGGATATAGTGCAAACTCACCGTTTTCGTCTCTTACTGTATATTTATTGCCGTACTGTGCTTGTAAGTCTGCAAGATCTTTTGCATGTTGGTCTTGCTTTGGAGCTTCCGGTGTGCCTTGTGCCGGTGCAGTGTCTTTTTTACCAAAAATACCGCTAAGACCGCCATTGCTAAACAATCCCATTAACAAGCTTATGCCGCCTGCTATCCAGAACGGAGCATTGCTTATTCTCTGTGGTGCTTGCTGCCTTACGTTATAGGTTGTATTTTGTATTACAGTTTGTCTCGGGCCCCATGCTCTGTATGGCATGATGTTTGAATACATTCCCGCCAGTCCGCCGATACTCATAATATTACCTCTCTGTTTTTATACTCTTATATATATAAAGTATATACTATTTGTATAATTGCATGACTTGTTGCTTTTTGTTACATTTGTTTACATTTAATCTGTTGCAGTAAAAAAGAGGCTTTTTAAGCCCCTTCTTTATCTTTATCAATTACAGCTTGCGCTTCAGCTCTTGTGTTATATGTTCCCATTGATACACCGTTTTTGTATGGAGTGTATGTCGTTGATGTCGTGCCAAAGCTTATATATGATGCGCTTGCGGATCCGTTTTGGATTCTACCTTGTTTGATACTTCCGTTTGCGATTCCGTCTCTTATATCATTTGCGGACATTAATTTTACTTTAGTTCCGTCTGAGAGTGTGAATTCTGATGGAACCTCTGCAGTTTTGTTTTGATAATCATACGTCATTTTGTCTGAATCTTTAAGCAGATTCATCAATTCTTTTCTTTGTGCTGAAGTTAAGTTTTGTCCGTCTTCTGTTTTATAACATTGTGTGTAGTGCCATGCACCGCCACCTCTTATCAAAGGTACTGCCCTTGTTTGCTCTTTAATATCGTATTCATTAGTTTCTTGAGGTGTTTGTGGTGTTCCTTGAGTTCCTTGAGTTCCTTCAGGTTTGTTGTTCGTGTTAGCCGGTGTCTCTTTTTCCGGTTCAGCTTCCTGTTTTGAACCGCTTATTTTATCATAAATTTCTCTGAAATTCTTTCCTGAAACACCTTCGCCGCCATCTTTTGGAGTTAAGTAATATGTGTCTCCATTTTTTACAATATTATACTTATCACCAAATTGTTTTTTCAAATCGTTAAGATCTGCGTCAGGTTTTTGTTCACCGGCACCTTCGTTGTCAGGTGCTGCAGGTTGCGGTGCTCCGCCAAACAATGATTGGAAGAAGTTTGTTATCGGATTGAAAAATCCGCCAAATAAACCTCCGCCCATGCCCGGCATTCCTATACCCGGCATTCCCATACCCGGCATTCCCATACCAGGCATTCCCATGCCCAACATTTGCATTCCCATCATGGCGCCAAAGATGCTGCCGCCTCCAAAGCCTACCCGTTGTGCCGGTTGCTCTACGTTGATTGTTCTGTTTACAATGTAGGTCTGTCTTGGTTGAAATACCTGTACATGTCTCATTGCTGGCATAATATCTCTCCATATATAACTATACTTATATATATAAAGTATATACTTTTTCAATATTTGCCTTAAAACAAAATTTATTTAATATTTCTTTACAAAACTATGAGGTTTATATATCCAAGCTCGTAAACAATTCAAGGCTGGTAACTTTTTTTAGAGCGGGGAAATCCTCTATATTGTTATTTTTTAGAAATTCTATTGCTTCGTTGCGTGCCAATTCCAATATTTTTGCATCTCTCACAATATCTGAAATTATCAAATCCGGCAGACCGCTTTGCCTTGTCCCCAAAAATTCTCCCGGTCCTCTCAATTGCAAATCTTTTTCTGCAATTACAAAGCCGTCATTTGTCTGTGTCATTATATTTAGTCGTTCTTTAGTCTCCTGAGATCGAGTTGAGCTTACCAATATGCAATATGATTGCAGGTTACTTCTTCCAACTCTACCTCTGAGTTGGTGTAATTGAGAAAGTCCGAACCTCTCTGCGTTTTCTATAACCATAACGGTAGCATTAGGTACGTCTACGCCGACTTCAACAACCGTTGTAGAGACGAGGATGTCGTATTTATGGTTTTTAAAATCAGACATTACGCTTTCTTTTTCGTCATTTTTAAGTTTGCCGTGTAATAATCCGACTTTAAAATCCGGAAATATTTCTTTCTGCAGTTTTTCAGCTTCTATTGTTGCGGCTTTTGCTGAAAGGGTTTCACTTTCGTCTATCAACGGATATACAACGTAAGCTTGCCTGCCATAATTTAGTTCTCTTCTTACCAATTCCCATACACCTCTGTGTGAGCCTGTAAAGGTCGTTTTTATAGGTAATCTGCCCTTTGGCATTTCGTTTATTACTGTCAAATCCAAGTCTCCATGAACTGTGAGTGCAAGTGTTCTTGGGATAGGTGTTGCTGTCATTGTCAATATCTGCGGGTTTTGAGATTTTTTCTTCAAGATATTTCTTTGTTTTACACCAAATCTGTGCTGTTCATCAACAACTATTGCTCCAAGATTGTTAAATTCAATATTATCCTGAATAAGCGCGTGTGTTCCGACAGCAATATTCATTTGACCGTTTCTGAGCGCAGTTTCAAATTGGTTGCGTATTTTTTTACCCTGACTGCCTAAAAACAAACCTACGCTCAAGCCTAAGGGTGTAAGCCACTGCGCCATATTGTTGTAGTGCTGTTGTGCCAATATCTCTGTCGGAGCCATAATTGCTCCCTGATAGCCGTTTTCGACGGCTGCAAGTAACATTATTGTCGCAACAACGGTTTTTCCGCTGCCAACATCGCCTTGAAGCAATCTTTGCATTGGAGCTTGGGAGTGCATATCGTTCAGTATCTCATTTACGGCATCTTTTTGTCCTGTTGTAAGTTCAAAGGGCAGGCTCTTTATAAACCTTTGAACAAGACCGTTTTGAGTTATGTCAAAGGCAATGGAAGGTGTATTTTTTGCTGTCTGTTCTCTTATTCTTAAAAGTTTTAGCTGAATTAAAAACAATTCTTCAAATATTAGTGTAAATCTTGCTCTTTCAAGGAGATCATTTGTTTCGGGAAAATGCACCTGTTCTACGGCGATATTTTTGTCTAAAAGACCTAATCTTGTTCTTATTTCTTGCGGAATTATATTAATGATGTCTTTTTTGTATATTTGAATTGCGTTATAGATTGCTTTTCTGAGAGTTTTTATGCTTAAATCTTCGCATACCGTATATATTGGAACAATTCTTGCAAGGTTTAGGTTTGAATTTGTATTTTCTAAAAACTCGCCTGTCATAATAGAGTACGTTGGTTTATCAATCGTCAGCTGATTGTTATAGTTATTGCGTTTTACTATACCGGAAACCATTATGCCGGCATTGTGCGGAAATTGTGCCTTTATTCTCTCAATCATATATCGGTTGCTTTTTGCGTGGAAGAAGTTGAGTTCAAGACTACCGCTTTCATCCGTAATTTTTACCTTCATTACTGACAAATTGTTTCTTGAATTGAATGCGGATACGGATTTTATATAGCCAAAAATTGTTGTAGTTTGTCCTTCTTTTAAGTTTTTAATAAGAGTTCTTGTTGAATAATCAACATGTTTTCTTGGCAGATACATTATAAGGTCTTGGGCTGTATATATCCCAAGTTTATTGAGCTTGTATGCAACTTTTGGCCCTACTCCCTTAACGTAGGTTACATCTGTTTGAGAAGCAGGCTTCAATGAGGTTTGGGTGGCCCGGTCTTGCTCTTGATTCTTTAGCTTTATTTCTGATCTTATAACTTTTATCAGGCTTTCTATAGAACGTCTTCTTTCAGGTACTGAGGCAAAAGGGTAATGTTCAAAGGTTTCAACCATTATTGCCCATTTTGGGTTTTTATTTGATTCTTTGTAGTACTTTTTCGCTTCATTTTTTATAAACGAAGAAAAAGCTTGTTTTTTCCCGTGTATATCTATATAACGGTGGTTAACTTCAACTTCTATTGCTTTTTTTAGCTGTTCAATATTTTCCACTTATGTAAGCCTCAAAACTTCATAAATATCCATCTTTTTGGCCTTGCCGCGTATTGTAACTTCGCTTATCTTAATTACGTCGGCTATTGCACTTACATGTTTATATGTTGAACTGCTGATTAAAAGATTTGTTTTGTAAACTTTATTATAGCTTTCGATACGGCTTGCGAGATTTACCATATCGCCTATAACAGTATATTCAAGACGTTTCTCTGAGCCGATGTTGCCGACAAAAGCTTCGCCTGTATTTATTCCTATTCCTATCTCAATTTTTGGTTTCCCTTCAAAGAGCCATTTGTCTCTGAGTTTGTCGACAGCTTTTAGCATTTCGTTAGCACACAGTACTGCATTCTTTGCGTGATTTATGTCCTGTATTGGTTCTCCAAATATTGCCATCACCGCATCACCTATGAATTTGTTGATTACTCCGTTATATTTGCTGATAATAGGTTCTATTTCCGTAAAATATTCATTTAAAATTACTGAAACTTCTTCAGCGCTTAATTTTTCGCTAATGCTTGTAAAGCCTCTTATGTCTGCAAAAAGCACCGTAACAACCGCTTTTTTGCCGCCAAGTTTTATGTCGTCAATGTTCTGGACTACGTTTTTCATAATGTCTTGAGATAAGTATTTGCCCATTGCAACTTTGATTTTTTCTTTGTTTCTTCCCTCAACTATGAACCTGTATGAGTAGCCAAAAATCATTGTGAACAATTGTATTACAATTGGTGTTGCAACATTTGGTGCAATATTGTTATCAAAGCATATAATACACATTAATATGTATACTGCTGCAACAAGTATTAGGGTTGCAAGTGATTGGAAGAATGGCAGTTTAAGTATTAAAATTATTGAAACTAATACTAAAATGAATATTGTTATAAAGTCCTGGAAAATTGTGGTTGTTTTAACGAATTCGTTTTGCATTAAGTTATCAAAGTTTGTAGCCTGCAAATCCACTCCTGGATGGTTTGTTGTTATCGGTGTTACTCGGACATCCTCAAGTGATATTCCGACGGCTTTTGCATTTGCGCCAATAAATACAACTTTGTCCTTAAATTCCCTCGGGTCTATTATTGGTTTTTTACCTGCTTTAATATTTCTGTATGACTGTATAACATCAATTGCCGAATAGGTTTTGTGTGAATAATCGGAGTTAGCCCTTGATTTGTAGAATTGTATAAGATTGCTGTATGGACGGCCTTTTCCCTCAATTGGTATTTGTACGTTAGTTCCGTCTATTTTTATATATTTGTTTGTAAGAGTAATTGAATCCGTATTGTTCACCAGCATGTACATTCTCAGTGAAATGTTCGGGTATAGTTTTCCATTAATGTTTACCAGCTGATCTGTGTCTCGGACTACATTTTTGTCGTCTTCCTCAAAATTCGTTGAACCGGCATATTTTACTGCATTAAAATATTGTTTTGGGTACTGAGTTAAGTTATTGTATATGTTTTTGTACTTTATTGTCTGTTTGTTTTGTATATTAACTCGGTATTTGTTGTAAAAAGCTTCTTCGTAGGAGTTCGCGTCAAAACCTTCAGAATAATCTCCATATGATGGCTGAAATCCTACAACAAGATTATTTGCTTTGTTAACGGAATCAAAAAATAGCTTGTCAGATTCCGGATGGTTTTTGTCTAATGAGCTCAGTAGCGCGTCAAACCCTATTACTTTCGGTTTTGAATATTCGTTTAGATAGTTGATTACTTCTGCATAAAGAGATCTTTGCCAAGGCCATCTGTATTGCTGAATTGATTTGTCGTCAATAACAATTAGTGCAATGTTGTCAGATCCGCTTTTGTATGCGGTGTATTTTAGGTGAAAATAGTCATATATTGATGATTCTAAAAAATTGAGTGAAATGTTTTGAACGATAAATATCAGTCCTAAAAATATAATTAGTGATTTTATAAAAAATAATTTGTTGTCAAACTTTTTCATAATTACTCCATGATTTCATGATATAATATATTTTGAAAAAGGGATAGTTTATGAACGAAAATTTTATAAATTTGCTTTCAGAACAGAAAATATTTCCTATTATAAGAAGTAATGATCCTGATAAGATTGTTCAAACTGCGGAAGCTATTATTAAGGGTGGTCTTAATATATTTGAAATTAATATTGAGTCTATTGATGTTTACAAGGCAATAGTTGAATTATCAGACAGGGCTGTTATCTGCGCCGGTGGTGTTATTACATCAATGCAGGCGCAAGCTGCATTATTATCGGGTGCTAAATTTATATCTTCACCAATATTTCATATGAATTTAGTAAAGCTTTCAAAAGACCTAAAAATTCCGTATATAGCAGGTACTTCGACTGCTAATGAAGCTTATCAGGCTTGGAAATCAAGAATAGAATTGGTCAAGTTATATCCGGTGACGGCACTTGGAGGCCCATTGTATGTAGAAGACCTATTGAGACCTATGCCATTTTTAAAGATTATGGCTCAAGGTAATGTAAAGTTGTCAGAAGTTAAGTCATATATTGACGCAGGCGCAGCTGTTGTTGGCGTTGGCAGAGATATATATGAAGGATATTCATATTCAGATATTACAGCAAGAGTTCAAGAAGCAATTTCTAAGCTATAAGAGGATTTTATGGGTGATAAGTTGGATATAGTTGCGATAGGTGAGTGCCTAGTAGAGTTATCTACTGATGAAAGGTTACAGTATGCAGAGTGCTTGCATAAGTATTATGGCGGGGATGTTTTAGCAACAGCAGTTGCGGCTTGTCGTCTTGGTTCAAAGGTTGGTTTTATTACAAAATTGGGTAATGATGCGTTTAAAGAGTTCCTTATCTCAGGGTGGAACA
>JBGUSD010000236.1:0-1885 GCA_045132355.1 Candidatus Gastranaerophilaceae bacterium | reverse complement strand
GAGTGCTGGCAGATATCTTTGCAAGTGTGGTTGCTCCGACTATCAAAAGATTGGAAAGTGGTGGAAATCCTTATGTCGGTATCTTGGGTTTAGAGGTTGTATTAAAGCCTGACGGTACCTACTCAGTTCTCGGGTACAAGCCGTTTTTACAGGCCTTTGACTCTCAGGCTGTTCTAAATTCTGTTGAGGAAGATTTGCCAGAATTGTTTGAGGCTTGTGCAAACGGTTTCTTTGCCGATGAATACGATGATATTTTGTTAAACGACAACGTATCTGCTTCTTGTGTTGTTCGCTCAAGAGTTTCCGGGGTTGATATCCCTAATCTGGGAGAAGTTGATAGTGAGGTATATTATATAAATGCTAAAAAGAATTATGATGGCAAATGTTTAAGTGCGGTTGGTAATAACCTTACGTTAACTTCTTGTGCAAAAACGCTATCGCGAGCTAAAACAATACTTGAAGACGATCTTGAGGCAATAAAATTTGACGGAATGAAAGTAAGATCAGATATATATTGTTGAAAAATTTAAATTTATAGTTATTATAGAGATATGAATTATTACGATTTATTAGGAGTGACTCCGGAAAGTGATATTACGGAAATAAAATCTGCGTACCGTAGACTGGCACGTAAATATCACCCTGATGTCAATCCGGATGGTGCAAAAAAGTTTAAAGAGATTTCAAAAGCATATGACGTTTTGTCTGATGAAAACAAGCGTAAACGTTATGATACAATAAACGGAATATTTAAAAAGGCAGAGCAAAAACAGCCCGATGATACTAAGAATAAGGGACAGAAAAGTAATGATAGTTCCAAACAACATGAGAATAGCGCTGAAGACAAAAATGAAAAGAAAAAAGAAACCTCAAAGAACTTCTCAAATATCTTTAGTTCAATATTTCAAAATGATGATAAATCAGAGAAACATGAACCTAAAAAAGGTGATGATATAACCACTGACGTTATGGTTTCTCTGTCTGAAGCCATGCATGGTGTTACAAAAACTGTAAATGTTATTCATACGGAACTTTGCCCGAGATGTCAGGGACGAAAGTTTGTAAATGGTGCGAAATGTCCTGTTTGCAACGGATCAGGTGAATATATACAGCATAAACGTATAAGCGTAAAAATACCTGCGAAAGTGAAAGATGGAGCTAAGCTCAGAATAAAAGAGGAAGGCTGTGAGGGCAAATTCGGTGGCAAGGCTGGTGATCTTTTCCTTCTGATAAAAGTTCAGGGAAATTCTAAGATGTCATATGACGGTGTGGATATCTTGTACAATATTCCAATAACGCCGTATGAGGCGGTGCTTGGCGGGGATATCCTCGTTCCTACGGTTGAAGGTAATGTAAAAATAAAGATACCTCCTAAGACCTCTTCAGGACAAAAGTTCAGACTAAAAGGGCAAGGTATTAAAAAGAATGGTAAGATAGGCGATATGATTATTACTGTGTCTATTGAAATTCCTTCACAGTTGTCTGATGATGAGGTTAAGTTGTACGAAAAACTTAAAAAAATGTCTGCAAATAAAGATATAAGAGAGAATTTATTAAATGAAGATTAAAGAAATTTTTGAATCCATACAGGGAGAAGGTCCATATATAGGTTACAAACAGGTTTTTGTCAGATTTTGTAATTGTAATCTAAAGTGCAATTATTGCGATACTGAATTTTCTGATGACGAGAATGTGGTTGATTATACTCCGCAATTATTGGCGGATGAAATATCAAAGTACAGGGGATATCATTCAATTTCGTTGACAGGTGGTGAACCTCTTTTGTCAGTTGAGTTTTTAAAAGAATTTTTGCCTTTGGTAAGCTCAAAAACTATATATTTGGAAACGAATGCAACATTGTCGGATAAACTCAAGGAGATAATTG
>JBGUSD010000235.1:0-9944 GCA_045132355.1 Candidatus Gastranaerophilaceae bacterium | reverse complement strand
GATTTCTAATGAAAAACACGTTGGTTTTGCTGAAAAAGTCTACAAGAAAATGCGCGATGCAGGATTAAGAGTAAACTTGGACGATCGTTCCGAATCTATGAATTACAAAATAAGAGAATCTCTGCAAGACAAGAAAATTCCTTATGTTTGTGTAATCGGTGATAAAGAAATTGAGGCAAACTCAGTTGCTGTCAGAGCAAGAGGTATCGGACAAGTCGGAACATTCCCGATTGATGAATTTATTGCAAAAGTAAAAGAAGAAATTTCATCAAGAGCAAATGAATCTTTTGCAAAACAATAGAGATCAATAAAAAAAGAGGCTCATTTGAGCCTCTTTTTTTATATAAAAATATTTATCTTGAGATATCAATAATCAAAGAGTCCTTTTTGGAAGCTGCATTATATGCATTTAACAATACACTTAGAGCTTCATTTGTATAGAATTTTTCTTTATCTATTGTTTCGATATAAGGACTGGAATATGGGCATTGTTTTGCTGCAGAAATTTTAATTATATCATCTGTATCAATTTCAACGACCTTTTCTTTTCCGTCAGTTGCTTCACTGGCATTGAGTCGTATATAACCCCTGAAATTCAAATTGTTTTGTACTGCATTAATTTTCATATTATCTCCTTTTTATTGGTAGTATGCCTGTTTGTGTCTTCGCTTTATATCATTTAGGTTATTAACTATAAAACAGGCAAAAATATTTTTTGCTAGCAGGTATAAAAATTAAAAAGTGCCCTTTTGGGCACCTTTTAATTTTTATGTTTTTCTATGATTGTTTTTGCCATTTCATCAAGTTTTGCAAAATCCTCGGCTTTTGCTTTCCCTTTAACCAATATTGGTTCTATGATTTCAGGTTTAAATGTTGTGAAGTTGCCTGCAAGTTTATTAATTAAGTCGCCTCCCCAGCCGTACGAACCAAGGATTGTCGCATATTTTGCTTTAGGGTTAAGTACATTAGCAAGGTATGCAATATTTGCTGCCGCAGGATGCGGAGATGCCAATACCATTGAGGCGCCAAGTACAATGGTTTTGGCGTCAACTAATGACATTGCCAAATCTCCCAAGTCATCTCTTATAATGTCATGTTTGTATGTCTTTATTCCGACATCATTTAGTTTATCTGAAAGGTAGTCTATCATTTCTTTAACGCTTCCGTACATAGAAACATATGGCATTATAACGAGGTTTTTAGCTTCATCAGATGTCCAATCTTCGTACAAATCCAATATAAAGGCCGGGTTTTTGTGAATAGGACCGTGGCTTGGCAAAATCATGTCAGGATTAAGTTCACGTACTTGTTTGAGATACTTTTGGCACATTTTTCTAAATGGCATCATAATTTCGGCATAATAACGTTTTGCACTATGACTCAACTCTTCATTTTCCGGTGCAAATATCTCATCAAATGTGTAATGAGCTCCCAAAAAGTCGCAAGTACATAGCAAATTGTCCTCAACAATGTGTGTAAACATTGTGTCAGGCCAGTGTACCCCCGGAGCTACAATAAATTTAAGTGTCTTATTTCCAAGAGGGAGTTCATCTCCGTTTTTGACCACTTGAATTTTATTTTCAGGAATTAACAGCATTTCCATTATATTATTTTTGCAAAATTGATTTGTAACAATCACAGCATCAGGATATTTTTCCAATAATTTTGGCAAAACTCCTGTATGATCTTGTTCTCCGTGATTTGCAATAATATAATCTATTTTTATTCCGTCAAATTGTTTCAAAAATTCATCTGTTTTGGGTGGATAGTTTGCATCTATCAGGGCTGTTTTTTCTGAACCCTTTACCAAATATGAATTGTAACTTGTCCCATTTTCAAGCGGGATAAGTTCATCAAAAATCTTGCGCTCTCTGTCATTGATTCCGCAATAGAATACGTTATTCTTAATCTCTTTCATTTTTTCTCCTTAGTAGTTTTCGGCTTTTACGAAGAAATAAGCCTTAGGGTGATTGCATACAGGGCATACATCAGGTGCATTTTCACCCTCAAATATATGTCCGCAGTTTGCACATTCCCATACTACTTTGGATCCTTTATCGAAAACAGTATTATTTTTAATGTTTTCTGCGAGTTTTCTGTATCTGAGTTCGTGACTTTTTTCTATTTTGCCGACTAATGTAAACAGCTCTGATAATTCGTCAAAGCCTTCCTCTTTTGCCTCTTTCGCAAATCTGGCATACATATCTGTCCATTCATAATTCTCGCCGGAGGCTGCATCTTCAAGGTTTGTTATAGTATCTGCGACTTTGCCCCCATGAAGATATTTGAACCAGATTTTTGCGTGTTCTTTTTCGTTATTTGCGGTTTCTTCAAAAATTTTACTTATTTGAACAAAACCTTCTTTTTTTGCCTGAGAAGCATAATATGTATATTTGTTTCTTGCTTGAGATTCACCTGCAAAAGCTTCCATAAGGTTTTTTTCAGTTTTTGTCCCTTTTATATCCATTGATTACTCCTCTGTAATTTCAAACATTTCTTTTGGTACTGCACAAAGCGGGCATGTCCAATCATCTGCTAATTTTTCAAAAGGTACACCGTCATGTTCTGCCGGATCATAAATGTAACCACATACTGTGCAAACGTATTTTTCCATAGTTTTTCTCCTTTATTTTTGACAATCCTTACACAATCCGCGAAAAACCATATCGTGATGGGTTATTTTAAACCCCGTTTCTTCTTCGGTTTTACGGACAACATCTTGCGCAACATCACAACTTACATCAAAAACGTGTTTGCATTTTTCGCATATAAAGTGGTAATGAAGGTGTGTGTTGTGGTCAAAATGTGCTGACGGTTCAAGCCCGTCAATTTTCTTGATTATCCCTGAGTCGGAAAGTTTTCCGAGATTTCTGTACAAAGTAGCTTTGCTAACCTCCGGATATTTATTTTGAATTATTGAGAACAACTGATCTGCTGTCGGGTGAATTACGTTGTTGCATAATGCATCCATCACTATCTCTCTTTGTCTTGAATAATTCATTATTTCCCCTCAATTGATAACTGTTCTCATTTTAAATTACTATAAATGTCGTGTCAATCCACAAGGTGACAATATCTTAATAAAATTTATTATAAAAGGCAATTTTTTATATTCACATGTTTTGTATAGGCTATGAATAAGGTTTTAGTACAGGAAAATCCGGCAAATGTGCCAATGTACCGGGAGCCCCCATATGTTCTCGGAGTGATTAATGCGCCTGATTCGCATTATATCCCTGAACTTTATAATCATTATAAAGAAACAGTTGCTTTTAACAAACTTGATGCAGATATTTTTGAAAAAGCTTCTAATTCCAAACCGGCAGACAGACAGCAAACACCTAGATCTATAAAATTTGGTGCGGTTGCAGCATTCGTTGTCGGTTTGTTTTTGGCTGCAAAACATTTTATATTTAAAAAATAATTCTGTTAACTACTTTTATTAATATATAATTTATAGTACGATTTAAAAAAAAGGGGATATTATGAGAAAAATCGTTCTGTTTTTATGCGTGTTTGTAATTGGGAGCTTAGGTTTTGCTGCTGACTTTAGTGTGTTCAATCTGAAAAACGGACAAACCGTTGCCATAGAGGAAGTTCATTCAAATCCCATTGTTACTATTGATACGTGGGTCAGAACGGGTTCTATAAATGAAACCGAGCAAAACAGCGGTATATCGCACTTTCTTGAACATTTGTTCTTTAAAGGTACACAAAAGCATCCTTATGGCGAGTTTGACAAAATTCTGGAATCCAAAGGTGCGGTAAATAATGCCGCAACAAGTAAGGACTTTACACATTATTACATAACAATTCCATCAGAACATTTTGAGCTTGCGTTAGAAATGCATGCCGATATGCTTCAAAACCCTGCAATTCCGCAACAGGAAATGGATAAAGAGCGACTGGTTGTATTAGAAGAAATAGCAAAAGATCTCAATAATCCCCAAAACATTGTCTACAACAACCTTATGGAAATGATGTATATAAATCACCCATACAAAAAACGTGTTATAGGAAGTGCAGAGGTGGTTAAAAATGTTTCAAGAGATGAAATTTTGGAATACTTTAGGAAATTTTATGCCCCTTCAAATATGGTAACCATTATTGTTGGTGATGTTGATACAAAAAAAGCGTTGGAAAGTGTAAAAAATAATTTTTCTTCTGATTACAGAAAAACAGTACTCCCAAAATATGCAAAAGAAAAACCTTTGCCATCGTTATTGCGTAAAGAGGTGAAGTCTGAAACAACCTCGGGGTATATGCTTATAGGATACCGTGGTGTGAGCGTTACGGACAAGGACATGTATGCTCTAGATGTATTGTCAACAATTCTTGGGGATGGCAAGACCTCAATCTTATACAAAAGCATAAAAGACCGAAAACAACTTGCTTTTTCGATAGGTGCTTCTCATTCAACCGCAAAAGATGATGGTATATTTTATATAACGGCAAGTTTTGTCCCTGATAAATACAAAGAGCTTGAGAAGGCAATATTTGATGAAATTTCTGATTTGCGGCAAAAAGGAGTAACTTCTGAGCAGGTAAAACTTGCACAGAATATTATTGAACGTGATACTTTTTATGCAAGAGAATCCGTTTCAAATATAGCTCAAGAAATAGGTTATACCTTTGTTACAGCAGGAGATGTAAATTTTTATAAGGATTATCTTTTAAAAATAAGGCGTGTAACTGTTTCTGATGTAAACAGAGTTTTACGGAAATATTTGGGTGATAACAATGCCGCTATTTCTGTATTGCTCCCGAATAATTATGAGGAAAAAGAAAATGTTGTAAAATGTCCGCAAGAGATTACATCAACATTGGTGAGTGAAAATTCTGAGACAAAAAAATACAAACTTTCAAACGGTGCGACGGTTTTAATTACTCCAAATACTGCAAATGATATTATAGCAGTTACTGTTCTTGCAAAAGGCGGAGAATTTGTTGAAAAGACAACAGGAACCGCAATGTTGACTGCGGATTTAATGCTTAAAGGTACCAAAAAATACACTGCCGATGAATTTGCTGCTGTTCTTGAAGACAATGGAATTAAAATAACACCGTCATCGAGTGCTGATTGGTTTTTGGTCAGGGTACTTACTACAAAGAATCAACTTGACAAAACACTTGAACTTCTTGATGAAGTCTTAAATAATGCTATCTTTGACGAAAATGAACTAAAAAAACTGAAAGCAGAAAAAATTAATGCAATAAAGAAAAACCGAGATATTGCGCTGAAACGTGCTGTCGAAGAATATAACACTTTAATATATCAGGGTTCTGTGTATTCGAATTCAACAAAAATTCTGGAAAAAGCTTATCCAAAGGTATCAAGAAAAGATATAGTAGATTATTATAACAAAATTTTAGAACCTCAAAATCTTGTAATTTCAGTGAACGGAAATGTTGACACCGAAAAGTTTTTGAAAAGTTTTGAAGCTATCTTAAAAAGGCCGCAAGGTACAAAATCTGAATATAGCGTAAATATTCCTGTTATAAAAACCCCAAGGATTTCAAAACAAATTGACAAGCAAACTCAAACTGATTGGGTGTTGCTGGGCTGGCAAACAGCAGGTTATGACAATCCTAGAGAAGCAATTATCCTGACTGTTATTGATTCCTTGTTGGGTGAGGGTATGAGCTCAAGACTGTTTATAAATCTTCGCGAAAAAGAGGGTCTGGCATATCAGCTCGGCTCAAGTTATATTTCTAATTTTCACAGAGGTAATTTTGTAACATTTATAGGCACAAACCCAAAAACCCTTGATCGTTCTATACAAAAGTTGTTTATTGAGATTAACCGTCTGAAAAACGAACCTGTTAGTGAAGGTGAACTTCAGGCAGCAAAAGATAAATTGCTTGGACAATACATATTGTCTTTGGAAACGAATTTGGCTAAATCTTTACAAGTGGGGATTTTTGAAGCTTCAGGCAGAGGATACGATTTTAAGCAAAAATACATTGAGACTATAAAAGCAGTTACTCCTGAGGATATTAAAGCGATTGCAAATAAATATTTTAATGACAACTATGTTTTATCCGTTGTGAAAAAATAATACATCAAAAAAACGAACAAAGATTTTTGAAAGTTTGTTATAATTGTGTCGTTACAAGTAAGGAGACATTTTTTATGACAGAAAAATCATGTGAAACAGAAAAAAAAGAATGCAAATGTATTATCGGTTGTGAATGCTTTAAGAAATTTTTAATCGTTACATTTGGGTCATTTATCGGTGTGTTTTTTGCTTTGAGTTTATTTGCGGCTCTGCATATGCCGCCATGCCCATGCAAAGGTGGTTGTCCTATATTCCACATGGATGGTGCAAAGTTTGAAAAGCAAATTCCGCCTCATTTTGATAAAAAAGGTCCGGAAGGTGTTCATGCACCGTTCAAAAAGTAATTAAAAAGGGCGAAACGAAAGTTTCGCCCTTTTTGTGATTTTTGGTTATTTATTTTATATTCCCCAATTGGTTCTTTCAACTGTTTGTTTGCCGTTTTTGTCGTACATTTTTTCTTTATACCACAAGCCTTTAAATTTGCCGTCCGGTTCATACATATATTGCATTTCAGGACTTGTGAAATATATTGCGCTAATTAGTTTTCCATTTTTTCTGTATTGTTTTGAGTTGTACGGAAAGTTTGGATAATTGTCGGAGATGTCGTCTACATATTGAAGCCTTCCGTATGCGTTGTAGTAATATACGTTTCTTGGGTTGTTTTTGTATTGAATTGCGTATATTATCAATATTTCATTTTTGTAAAAGAAAGCACAAAGTTTTGCATCTTCAGTTTCGGTTTGTCCCATTTTTGTTAATCTATAATGCTCTCTGTAGTTTTCGTCTTTTAAAAATTCCTTAAATTTGTTTCGAAATTCTTTTTTGTCAATTATTCCGATACCCTGTTCGCCAAAAAGTTCTTCTCTGTATTTATCAATTGCTGCATCTCTTTGAACCTGTGTTATATCAACCCAATCAAAATTAACTTCTCCTGATAGGGTTGTTTCTTCTGCGGCCACGTTCAGTCCAAAAATAAGTATTGCTAATATGATTATAAATCTTTTCATACTGATAATATATCAGAAATTTTTGTGTTTGTAAATAAAATTGTCCGAAACTACTGATATATTTGATAATTTGTCATGGAGGGATAATCTTCTGTTTCCAAATGTTTTGTGCAGAGCGAGTTTTAGGGGTTGACAGTCAAACCCTTGTGCTGCAAAACTTTCAGCGATAACCCGAACATTTGTAAATTTTTGTAAAGAAATTTGCAAATATTTTTTTAAAATAGCTCCAATTTTCTTGACGGTGTATATTTATGTACTACGATATAAGAATAGAATGTAAATTAGGGGATTTTGTGCCCAAATCGCAAAAGACCTGATAAATATATTATTTACCGCACTGGTAAAAGGTTAACAGCCTCAAGTTAGAAAAAAGAATTTAAGTACGTACACATTATAAAATGAGGTAATTTGATGTCTAAGACAAAATACGCAGAAAGGGTAACTCCAATGGGTATGCCACATACTCGTTTGGAATACTTACCGGACCTTATTGAAGTGCAAAAAAAATCCTTTGAATGGTTTTTAAAAGAAGGTTTGAAAGAGGAATTACTTGCTTTTTCACCAATTAAAGACTATACAGGAAGACTTGAACTGCACTTCTTGCCAAATTATACTTTCGATAACGCAAAGTATACTATTGAAGAAGCAAGAATTCATGACGCAACATATGCAAAACAATTGCGCGTTATGATTAGACTTGTAAACCGTGATTCAGGTGAAATTAAAGAACAAGAAGTTTACATTGGTGATATTCCTACAATGACTGATAAGGGTACATTTATTGTAAACGGTGCAGAACGTGTAATCGTTTCTCAAATCGTTCGTTCACCTGGTGTTTACTTCAAACGTGAGATATCACCTGCAGGAAAACGTTTGTACAATGCTACAATGATTCCTAACCGTGGTGCTTGGTTGAAGATAGAAACTGACAGCAACGATTTGATTTATGTCAAGATAGATAAAAACAGAAAAATCCTTGCTACAACATTGTTGAAGGCTATGGGTATAACAGTTTCCGAAATGGAAACACTGTTTACTCACTTTGAGTTCTTGAAAAAGACTCTCGACAAAGACACAACAGAAACTACAGACGATGCTTTAATCGAAGTATACAAAAAACTTCGTCCTGGCGATCCTGCATCAGCAAACGGCGGACGCCAAATTTTGGAAGCACGTTTCTTTGATGAAAAGAAATATGATATCGGTCGTGTAGGTCGTTATAAATTAAACAAAAAATTGAATTTGAATATTCCGAAAAACCAAAGAACATTGACGGTTCAAGATATCGTAGCTTCAATCGAATATTTGATTAACTTGACTTATGATGAAGGTACATTGGATGATATCGACCACTTGGGCAACAGAAGAATTCGTTCAGTTGGTGAATTGTTGCAAAACCAATTCAGAGTTGGTCTTTCAAGAATCGAAAGAATCGTTAAAGAAAGAATGACTTTGCAGGATTCTGAAACGTTAACCCCATTGAACTTGTTGAATACAAAACCTTTGGTAGCTTCATTGAAGGAATTCTTCGGTTCATCTCAATTATCACAATTTATGGATCAAACAAACCCACTTGCTGAATTGACTCACAAGAGACGTATTTCAGCATTAGGACCTGGAGGTTTGATGAGAGAACGTGCAGGTTTTGCGGTTCGTGATATTCACCCTTCACACTATGGACGTATTTGTCCGATTGAAACACCGGAAGGCCCGAACGCTGGTTTGATCGGTTCTTTGGCTACACACGCTAAAGTTAATGATTACGGTTTTGTAGAATCACCGTTCTTTGTAGTTAAAGATGGCGTTGTAACAGATGAAGTTGTATATATGACAGCAGACGAAGACGAAAATTATCGTTGCGCACCTGCTGACGTTAAATTAAATAAGGATAGAACATTCAAAGATGAATTTGTTCCGATTCGTTATCATTCAGAATTTACAATGAGTTCATCAGACAAAGTTGACTTTGTCGGTGTTTGTCCAATCCAGATTATTTCAGTTGCGACATCAATCATTCCGTTTATTGAGCACGATGACGCGAACCGTGCATTGATGGGTTCAAACATGCAACGTCAAGCAGTACCTCTATTGATTACTCAAAGACCGGTAGTTGGTACAGGTTTGGAAAGACGTGCGGCAAAAGACTCAGGAATGGTTATCGTATCTGAAGTTGATGGTACGGTTGAAAGAGTTGTCGGTGAAGAAATCGTTATCAGAGATCAACACAACACTCCTCACGTATATCAATTAATGAAATATGTAAGAAGTAACCAAGATACTTGTATTAACCAAAGACCTATCGTAACAGAGGGTGATAAGGTTAAGGCAGGGGATGTAATCGCAGACGGTGCATCAACGTGCGGTGGTGAACTTTCATTAGGTAAAAACGTAATTGTTGCGTATATGCCTTGGGAAGGATACAACTTCGAAGATGCTATTCTACTTTCTGAAAGATGCGTTCACGACGATATCTTTACTTCAATTCACATAGAAAAATTAGAAATAGATGCAAGACAAACAAAACTCGGACCTGAAGAAATTACCCGTGAAATTCCAAACGTTTCAGAAGATGCTTTGAGACACTTGGATGAACGCGGTATTGTTCGTATCGGTGCAAGAGTTTATGCTGATGACATCTTGGTAGGTAAAGTTACACCGAAAGGTGAATCTGAACACCCACCTGAAGAAAAATTGTTGAGAGCAATCTTTGCAGAAAAAGCAAGAGATGTTAAAGACAATTCACTTCGTGTACCTCATGGTGAAGGCGGACGTGTAATCGATGTTAAGGTATTTGACAGGGAAAAAGGTGACGAATTGCCTCCAGGTGCAAATACGGTAATCAGAGTTTACATTGCTCAAAAACGTAAGGTATCTGTTG
>JBGUSD010000234.1:0-6796 GCA_045132355.1 Candidatus Gastranaerophilaceae bacterium | reverse complement strand
TCCGTTCCCTAATAAGAGAATAAAAGAGCTTGCTAAAAAGGTTAAAAAATTCTTGGATATAGAAGTTAATATGGGACAAATGCTAAGGGATGTAAAACTTGCTGTTAACGGTGTTGTACCGGTTGAGTTCTTTGGAAAGCCTGTCGGTTCCTGGCCAAGTGTAGAAGATATTATGAAAGCAATTGAGGGGGTATATTAATGGCAACACAAGTTTTTAAAGTACCTGATTCATTTAAAAAAGATTTCAAATATACGTTTTGTCCGGGATGTGACCATGGTGTTGCGATAAGACTTGTGGGTGAAGTTATGGACGAGCTTGGTGTTAGGGAAAATACCATAGCTGCAACATCTATCGGATGTTCTGTTACGATATATGATTTTTTGAATATTGATGCAATTGAATCTCCGCATGGACGTGCATTAGCGGTTGCAACAGGTGTAAAACGTGCAAATCCTGAAAAATTTGTTTTTACATATTCAGGGGATGGCGATTTTGCCTCTATCGGACTTACTGAAAGTATGCATGCCGCTCTCAGAGGGGAAAAAATTACGGCAATATGTATTAATAATACTACATACGGTATGACAGGCGGTCAGCTTGGCCCTACAACATTGTTGGGACAGGTTACGACAACCTCTCCAACCGGTAGAAACCTGGAGTACTATGGTTATCCTATTAAAATTGCGGAACATATAGCCCAGTGTGACGGAACAGCTTTTTCTGCAAGAGTTTCTCTTGATACGATTCCTAATATAAGAAAGGCAAAACAAGCTATTAAAAAAGCTTTTGAGGCTCAAATCAACGGCCTTGGCTTTGGCTTTGTCGAAATTCTTTCCACTTGCCCTACAAATTGGAGAATGACTCCTCAAAAGGCTCATAATCGTATAAGAGAAGAAATGATGCCGATTTTTGTGCCGGGTGTATATAAAGATGTAACAGTAAAGGAAAATAATTAATGGAAAATAATTTTGTTATTGCAGGTTTTGGCGGACAAGGCGTTCTTTTAGCCGGAGAAGTTTTGGCTAATGCATTTATGTTTCAGGGCAAACAGGTTACCTGGTATCCTTGCTATGGTGCGGAGATGAGAGGCGGTACCGTAAACTGTGAAATTGTAATGAGCGATGATGAAGTAAGTTGTGTAAATAAAAATGAAGCTGATTATATCATTGTTATGAATCAGGCTTCTTTTGATAAATTTGAAAGTAAAGTTAGAAAAGGCGGAACTTTGATTGTAAATACATCTTTGGCTGAAGAAAAACGTAACAGATCTGATATAACATACGTTTTTGCCCCAATTTCAAAAATGGCCGAAGATTTGGGTAATGTAAAAATGGCTAATATGCTTGCATTAGGTCTACTATCAAAATCAAGTAAGCTTATGACGGTTGATGTACTTGAAAAAGCGCTTGCCGCAGTTCTTCCACCGCACAGGCAAAAACTTTTGCCTATGAATAAGCAAGCTATGGAGATGGGCTATAAGTATGATTTATTAGCAATTAATTGCTAAAATCACCTAAAAAGTCGATTTAATATTTAGAGAAAAATATTATTCTTTTCATGTTACGAGGTCGAAAGTGAAAAAAGAAATTATTTTATCAATAAAAGAGAAAGAAATTCAACTTGCAAAATTAAAACCGCATGTTGACAAAAGTACAATTTGCTCCGAATTATACAATAAGGTCGTTTTAGAAAAGGCAATCCTGACAAAGCAACTTGAAGATGCAAAAAAGAGTAATATTATTGAAGGTTTCAAAAATCTTATCCCGCATAAAAAAACTCTTATTTGCGATTATTTTAAAAAATAAAAATTCGTTTTTTGCTATTGAAAACATTTATTCTCCACTTTAGTCTATTGATTTATTATTTGATATTTTGTAAAATTAGACTAAAGAAGGAGAAAAAGATGTTTGTTGACAAAAAAAGATTAGCTATCGGAATTATTGCTTTAATTGGCTTCCTTACGACTATTAAGCTTGGTCTAATATATTACAATGCAAATTTTAATCCGTATGCATTAGCAAGTTTTTGCTCAGTAAATGAATTTATTGATTGCGATGGCATTGCAAAAACAACGGAAGCCCAATTCTTGGGTATTCCGCTTGCTTTTTGGGGAATGTTTTTGTATTTGTTTATAGCTTTTATGTTGTTTGTCGATAAATTGAAAAATATAAAATTTTTGAAGTTTTTGGAAGTTTTCAAAAATCCTTTATCTTACATTGCGGCATTAGGCATTATTTCTTTTGTAATTTCAATGATATTGCTATGTTTGAGTTTGTTTGAAATCAAAAAACTTTGTATTTTGTGCTTCTTTACCTATTTGTTAAACCTGTTGATAGGTGTGATTGCGGCAAAAGATATTGGGTTTAAACAAGTTTTTGTTGATAGTGTCAGAGATTTCATAGATGCGTTGAAGATAAAGCCGTATGCTATTGCTTTTATAGTTGTAATGCTTGCGGCTGCGGGATTTTTGACATACACAAGAGTATCTTATGTTTTTGCACCACAGGTTAAAAGACAGGCTGAATATAAAGAATTTACAAGATCAAAAATTAACAAATATGCAGTATCAGGCAATTTACTTGGAAAAGAAGATGCTGATGTTGTAATATACGCGTATACGGATTATCGTTGTCCAATGTGTTCTGCGTATAATATTATGATTCATAAACTTTCCAAAGAATTGGGTAACGTCAAGGTTGTTCATATGAATATGCCGCTGGATACTCAATGCAACAGATATTTGCGCAGAGAATTCCACCAAGGTTCATGTATGATGGCATCATATGCTATTGCGGCAGAAAAGCAAGGCAAGTTTTGGGATATGAATAATAAACTATTTGAAAAACAGCCAAAAGATGTTAATGAGGTCCTTGAAATCGCAAAGAAATTGAAATTGGATGTAAATCAACTTCAAGATGATGCAGAAAGTCTTGCAACTCTGCACAAAATACAAGCAGATATCGAAGCAGGTGCAAAATACGGTATAAACGGAACTCCGGCGACTGTTATCAATGGCAAGATGCATATAGGGACAATGCCATATTCCGAATTTAAAAAGTGGGTTATAAATGCAGGTGCAAAAGAAAAATAGAGTGCTTTTGCATGCATGTTGTGCGATATGTTCAGGATACCCCATATCTTTGCTGAAAGATATAGGGTATGAGCCTGTTGTGTTCTTTTACAACCCGAATATTTATCCGAAAGAAGAGTATTTAAAAAGGTTAGAAGCTGAGAGAACTCTGTGCAAATACCATAATGTAGAATTGATAGAGGGCGAATATGAGCCGGAAGAGTTTTTTGACAGAGTAAAAGGTCTTGAAAACGAGCCGGAGCGTGGAGCAAGATGTGATTTATGTTTTGCAATCCGACTTGAAAAAGCTGCACAAATGGCAAAAGAGCTTGGGATAGAGGAGTTTACAACATCTATTGTTATAAGTCCGCATAAAAATTTTGAAAGAGTTACAAAAATAGGTGAAAATATCGCACAAAATATTGGTTTGAGGTATTTAGCCATAGATTTTAAGAAAAAAGACGGGTTTTTGAAAACTAACAAGTTGTCAAAAGAACTCGGTTTGTACAGGCAAAATTATTGCGGATGTAAATTTAGTATCCGAGAAAATTAATTATTCAAACAAGGCATTAATGAATTCTTGCGAATTGAATAGTTTTAAATCTTCCATTTTTTCGCCGATTCCTACAAGTTTGACGGGCAGTTTCATATCTTTTGCTATTGCCAAAACGATAGCACCTTTTGCAGAACCGTCAAGTTTTGTCAAGGCAACTGATGTCAAATTAACAGCCTGCGCAAACACTTTTGCCTGCTGAAGACCATTTTGTCCCGTGTTGGCATCTATTACCAGCATACTTTCCATAAGGCTTTCCGGTGCATTTTTGTCAATTACCGATTTTATTTTTGAAAGTTCTTCCATAAGGTTGTACTTATTTTGCAATCTTCCGGCAGTATCAATGAGAACTACGTCGTAATTTTCATTTTTGGCCTTTTGTATTGCTTCATAAACAACAGAAGCGGAATCAGCCTTGTCCCTGCGGACAATATCTGCACCGGCTCTTTTTGACCAGATGTCTAATTGCTCTTCCGCAGCGGCACGAAATGTATCGCCGGCTGCAATTAGAACTTTTTTATCTTCATTTTTAAACTTATATGCGAGTTTCCCGATTAAAGTTGTTTTACCTGCTCCGTTTACGCCTGTTATAAAATATATGTTTAACCCATTGTCATTATATTTGATGGTATTTTCTCCTGCATTTGACAGAACCTTTTCAAACTCGGTTTTTAGATAGTTTTTAACATCAGATGGCTTGATTTTGGTTTGATTGCGCAGGTTGTCAACAAGCTCTGATGCATAACCAACGCCAAGATCAGCGCTTATCAACATATCCTCCATATCATCAAGTACAAAATCAGAAAATTCTTCGTTTGATGAAACCGCATCAACCACATTATCTACGAGTGCAGATGCTGTGTTTGATACCTTTTTTTTAAAATTATCAAAACTTTCCGAAAAGAATTTGAACATTAATGTAATCCGTTATCAACAATGACTTTTGATAATATTCCGTTTATGAACGAAGAACTGTCGTCGGTTGAATATTTTTTAGCAAGCTCAATAGCTTCATCAACAACAACCTTCATAGGAGCTTCTTTCATATAAAGCAGCTCTATTATTGCAATACGCAGAATATCTTTATCATTTTTTACCAAACGTTCAATATCCCAGCCCTTTGAGTACTTTTGTATTGTTTGGTCTACATCTTTGTGATGTTTTTGGAACATTTCGGCAATTTTTACTGCGTAATCTTTTACATCATTTTGTGATTCTAATGTTGTAAATTCCGCTATTTCAAGAGCAGTTAAAGCTTTTTCCGCAATATCTATCATTTCCTCAATCTTCGCTGAAAGATCTGATGTCATTGGAAGCGGAACCGGAATATTTGCAACGCCAAGTGGTCTGTTGAGGTTTGTTTCGTGTTCTGATTCGTAGTCATCAATTCTGTTTTTCATATCGATTAATGAGCCTACGGCAAGTTTTAGTTCATCACTTGCGTTGTCTGACAATATTCTTACAGACTTCAATATTATATTTTCAAAATCGTTTCTTGAATATTCTGCTATTTCTTTATCAAATTGTGAGAATAATATAAACGCTAATTCTCTTGCTGCTCTGCGTGCTTGCATATAAATTTCCTCATAAAATACCTTTTCTTTATGCTAGCATAAACAAATTTCGACAACAAGATAATATTAATTATGACTTATACTTAATTATTGTTATGATTATGTATATTACTATTGTCTATAAGGATAATAATATTTATTATTCTTGTTATTATCGCGTAAAAGTTATACCATATAAGTGCTATGAATATATATGAAGAAATAAAAGTAATTCTCGTCAGAAGCGGGAAATCAATGAGCAAAGTATTGAGAAAGATGAAAGAAGAAGGTCATGATGTGCCATTTCCTAGTAATCTTTCAAAAATGTTCATATCAGGCAGTATAAGATACAGGCTGGTAGCAGAACTGTTAGACTATTTAGGCTACGAACTTAAAATTGTTGAAAAGAAATCAAAGTAGTTCGCTGGCTTTGTAAGAACTTCTAACAAGCGGTCCTATCTGAAAGTGTGGGATATTACAACTTTCAGCTAAGTTTTTGAGTTGTTCGTATTCGTCTAATGTGTAGTATTTTGCAACAGGCAGGTGTTTCTTGGACGGTTGGATATATTGTCCGATAGTTACAATATCACAACCGACATCGTGCAGGTCATGAAGTGTACTTTTGATTTGATCAAAAGTTTCGCCAAGTCCGACCATAAGGCCTGATTTTGTCAAGATGGAACTGTTTTGTTTGATGTATTGCAAAACATCAAGGGATGTTTGGTAATTTCCTTGAGGGCGTGCGAACTTAAACTGTTCTTTTACTGTTTCAATGTTGTGATTAAAGACATCAGGTTTGGCCTTTATAATTGTTTCCAGGGATTTTGTACTGCCTTTAAAATCCGGTGTAAGAATTTCAATTTTTGTATCCGGCGTAAGTTTTCTTATCTCATAAATGCAGTTTGCAAAATGTTCCGCGCCGCCATCAGGCAGGTCGTCACGTGTAACGGAGGTTATAACCGCATATTTCAGCCCCAAATCCTTTACGGCTTCTGCAATATGTTTTGGTTCTTCCAAATCCAAAGGCTCAGGTCTTGCGCAACTTATATTACAATACCTGCAATTTCGTGTGCAGTTGTTTCCCATAATCAAAAATGTTGCGGTGTTTTTTGTATAACATTCATTTTTGTTTGGGCATCTTGCATTTTCGCAAACTGTATTAAGACATTTTGTTTTTAATATTTTTCTGACAGTGCGTGTTTTGTCTGTGTCTATAATTGGTCGTTTTAAGTATTCCGGCAATCTTTCTCTCATTATTTTAACCTCATAAGACAGTCTAAAATCCCTTCAGAATATGTAGGGTGTGCAAAGCATACGGCCTTAAGTTCTTCAACTGTCATATTTGCCTGCATTGCAATTACGACCTCTTGTATTAAAGAAGATGCTTCATTTGATACAATATGCGCCCCTATAATTTTATTGTTCTGCACAAGAATTTTCATCATTCCGTCAAGGGCATTATCGCATTGTGATTTTGCAAGCGCTGATATTGGAATCATTGCTTTTTGGTATTCTAAATCTGTCAAATCCTGTTCTCTTTTCCCGACCCAGGCGATTTCAGGTGAACCGTAAACAACTGACGGGACAAGATTTTCATCGAACGGGATTCCTAAAATTTT
>JBGUSD010000233.1:0-7438 GCA_045132355.1 Candidatus Gastranaerophilaceae bacterium | reverse complement strand
TCTATCGGGACAACAAGTATAACTGTGCTTTTTTTATTTATCAAATCCCCCGCAATTTTAGGTGAATTTACAAAGTCCTCAGGTAATAGTTTTACCAGTGCGTTTTTGAATTTGTATACAAAATCCTTGTCTTTCAAGACTGAGGTATATATTTTGTTGTCGTTGTTTTGTGTTGTCGGAACTTTTTCAAAATCGTTTATAACGATAAGATACGGAATTTTTAAATTATCCAAATCGGAAATTAAATTGTGTTCAAACTCACTCAAGGTATCATTTTTGCATACAATAACCGCAATATCTGTTCTGTTAATTGCAGATAATGTTTTTTCTACACGTTGTCTGCCAAGGTCTGATGTGTCATCGAGTCCTGCTGTGTCCAAAAAAGTTACAGGTCCAAGCGGCAAAAGTTCCATTGATTTTTCCACAATGTCGGTTGTTGTACCGGAAATCTCAGACACAATAGACACGTCTTGAGATGAAATTCTGTTCAGAAGGGATGATTTGCCGACATTCGTTTTGCCGAAAATCCCTATGTGTAATCTGTTTGACTTTAGTGCTTTCATCATCTTAATAATAGGTTATTCTTCACTACCTTTTGCCACCATTTCTTCAATAAGACTATTCAATGTGGCAGGTGAAAATTTGGAGCATGAATTCCAAATAAGTGTTGATTTTGGTTCTTTTATAGACGGGCTTGGATAATCACAATTGCAATATCCTTTCAGCATATTTGTAGAACCGTCAACGTAAGAAGTGAAATGAGAACAGCAGTTGCATATTTTTAGAATGAATCCGTAATCATCAAGTTTTGACTTTAATTCCTGTAATGCATCAATCATTCTTAAATGTGCACCTGTTGTGTATTTCTTATTCTTAAATATAAATCTTACACGAGACAAGCCTTTGTCCGAGATAAATTCCAGCTTGCAAGGCAGTTCGTTTTTGCCTGTTGAAACAACAACATCAATAGATAATTTATCTTTTTCGTTAATTGTTCTGCCTTCACCAATTCTATTGAGAGCTTTTCTTATTGGTGGTAAGTTTTTAATTATATGCCCAATTGAATATATAGGGTACAACGCAAGCAAGCCGATTTCTTTTAAAGTTAATTTTGAATTTATAAGGCTTATGCCAAATCCCGCAACCCACAAGATAAATGTGAATAGAACCACTTTAAAATCTACAAAGAAGTAATATTTATAAGAATGTTTCATCAAGCCCAAGTATGCGATTAAAACAAGCCAAAAGTTAGGTGATATAAGTGAGAATACATGTTCTATATATACCAGATTTTTTGTTTTAAGAGTTTTAAGACATTTTACAAACAGTTTTAGTCTTGCAGATATTCTTGGACGCCTGAATATATATTCTTCTGAGTTGACATAGGTTTGAATATTCGGATTGTATGAACATTTGTATCCGGTTTTTGTTAATAGCAAACTGTATTTCAATTCGCTATTAATGTTTTTAAAATCAACGGAACCGATTTGGTCAACAATTGCTTTTTTTATAACAAACAAACCGGAATCAGCTTGTGCTGCAAGCCCAAACAAAGATCTTGCCTGTCGGATAAAATTCATATGATATTTTTGGTACACGGCTTTTATGCTTTCAATAATGTCAAGATTATCTGTAAGCATAAGTGTTTCTCCGCATAGAACGGATTTTTTAACTAATGCAGCATTAACAGTTGACAAAAAGTCGTTTGAAATACTTCTGTTTCCGTCAATAAATATGTATGAATCAATCCACTCATCTTTTGAAAGTTGTTCTAATAAAAGTGATACAGCCTGATCTTTTCCTAAAGTTTTTTCGTTGAAGTTTATAACATTAACAAATCTGTTGCTGTTGTTGAATATTATTTCTGATCCGTCATTGCAGTTGTCAAGGATTGCAAATACCTTAAAATTATCAATAGGATAATCCTGCATCTTTAACTGGTTAATCAATGCTTCCAACGGTTCTTTGTTATTGTGTGAATATATGATTACGGCAAGGTTATCTTTGTCTGTATATTGAGAATATCTTTTTTCAATTTTGAAAGGTTTATCTTTGAGATTTCTGATTGAAAGTGCAAGAAAATATACTGAATACACAGCAATGTAGATATATAATAAGTCTAAAATAAATTCCATATAAGAATACCCCTTCTTTATCTTAAATTTTAGCTAAAACCAAACGAAAATTCCATCACTTGTTAATAAATATTATGTTAAATATTTGCATGTGTTCATATTTATAAGATAATCAAAATATGCACGAGTTATTAGTAAACATTAGCCATATATTACAAAGCTGGGGATTGCAGGGATTGGCTCTCAATTCTTTTGTCGAAAGCTTTTTTATATTTCCTCCGCCGGATATATTGTTGATAACAATGGACTTGGCAAAACCTGAAAAAGCATTGCAATATGCTCTTGTATGTACGGTTGCTTCTGCCGTTGGGGCTTCTTTTGGGTATCTGATAGGTTTAATTGGGGGGCGTCCTGTTTTTAATTTTTTATTCAGAAATAAGCATGAATATTTTGAAAATGCTGAAAAGTTTTACCAAAAATACGGTGCATGTGCGGTTTTCTTCTCTGCGGTAACACCTGTTCCTTACAATGTGTTTAATATTACAAGCGGTATATTGAAGATGAACTTTCCGCAATTTTTGATTGCCGGAGTTTTGGGCAGAGCTTTAAGATTTTTCCTTGTAAGTGTTGTTCTTATGCTTTTCGGAGAAACGATAAAAGAGTATATAGATTGGGTTATAGTTGGCGTTTCCGTAATTCTTATTATTTTCTTTATTATTTTGTATAAAAAGAGAAAACTTTTAAAATAATTTCATATATTTATACTAGTAAATATTACAAAAAATGTTATATAATTGATTTATTGGGAAAAATAATTATAATAGTTACTAAAAGGATATATTATATGAAAAAGACTTTAACTTTATTATTAGTGTTAGCGTTCGCAGGTACAGCGGCTTTTGCTGCGGTAGGTAAAGAAACCAAGGGCCCGTTTGGATACAACCTATGGGAAGATATAAACAGACCTGCAAAAGGTGCAAAAGTTGCACCACAACAACAGCAGCAACAACAAACTCAAGGAACAAAGAAACAGTCAAAAAGCAGTAATCGTTCTCAGCAGCAGGTAAAAACACAGACATATGTAGACGATGGTGTAACACCGGAGTGGGAAACAGAAAAAGCGTATTATGATAATCCTACAATGAAAGGTGTTATTATTAAATATAAAAAAGGCAATTACTCTGGCTGCTTGCAAGAAGCAATATCATTAACCAAGAAAACTCCTTCAAACCCTCTTGTGTATTACTACATGGGTATGGCATATGCACAAGTAGGAAACAATAGCATGGCTGTAAAAGCATACAATAAGGCAATTTCAATAGGTACGGACCAAACAGTTGCCCAATATGCTACAAAGGGTCGTGATTGTTTGACGGGTGGACCGGCATGTGTTGCTTCGCAGCAGGATGGCGGAGAATCAGAAAATGTTGATGATTTGGATAGATTTATAAATGCTCCATATGGTAATGGCTTCTCAGATGAGTTGTATAAGAAAATGAGAGAAGAAAAACTTAAAAATATCCAAAAAACAATCAATGGTAAAGAAGATCTTGAAATTCCGGACATTCAAAAGATTCAGGATTTTGACCAAAATAAATCAGAATTGGAAGATGGTATCAAAATTGCCGAAGCTTCAGAAGAAGACATTCTAAATGCAATAAAAACGCTAAAAGAAGCAGGTGTAAACGTAACTGTAAGCCCAGTTGCAAGTACAATGCCAAATCAATATAATGAATTAAGCATGATGCTCGGAACTCAAAACAACAATAATTCAGCTATGAACATGATGATTCCTTATATGTTGTCACAACAACAAAACGGACAATCCATTGATCCGCAGGTTATGCAAGCAATGATGATGAATTCCATGATACCTGACTTCACATTTAGCGACAATGACAAAAGATACTAATTAATGATTTTAGATTATAAAACAGCAAAAAAAGACTTTCTTGCAGCCAAAATAAAAGGCTGCAAGTGGTTTTTTGAGACTCATAACAATAAGTTGGAACAAGCGTATTGTGAAATAATTTTTGATAATCTGAAAAAGGCCAGAGAGATTTTTTTAAACCTTGAAAAGGAAGACATAAGAGCACATTGGGGGCTTATTATGCTTGAATTTATCAAAGGTGAAGTGTCCAGGTATCCGACATATTTTGAGCTCAGAAATTTTTTGGAAACTGATCTTAATATCTTGATAATGTATTGTAAGGGTGATTATGTGGAAAAAATCGTTAGGTATGCGGATTTTATGTTTACAATAAATCCTGAAGTTTACAAATCAATAGGGCGGGTGTTTTTGACAAATGGGTTCAAACCTCAGGCGATGTTTTTCCTCAAAAGGGCGAAGGACAGATTCTATCAAGACCCTGAGCTTCATTTTATTTTGGCACAGGTCTATGAGCAAGATGGTGATATTGAATTATGTCGAAATGCCTTGAATACATGTCTTTCTGTTTTGCCGAATTATGCTCCTGCGGTTGCGCTTATGGAAAAAATAAATAAATAATAATTTGCGGATAAACCGTAAGTTATGCTATAATTCAGAAAAAGGAGAAATTCTATGATTATTGTAATGGAGCCGCACTCCAGCAAGGAAAGTATAAATCGTGTAGTTCAGGTTCTTGAGGAACACGGGTTTAGAGTCCTTGTAAAAAGTGGTGAAATATACACAACAATTGATGCGTTTGGTGATAAAACATCGCTTACTGTTGACAGGCTTAGCGCATTAGATGGCGTTAAAGAAGTCAAAGTTATCAGAGAGCCGTTCCGTTTGGCGTCTCGTGACAGAAAAGCAGAAGATACAGTTATAGAATTCCCTAATGGGGTTAAAATTGGTGGTAAAAACAAACCTGTAATGATTGTTGGGCCTTGCTCCGTCGAAAAAGATTATGAGGGATTGAGACAGGTTGCCATTTCTGCAAAACAAATGGGTTGTGAATTCCTAAGGGGTGGAGCATTCAAACCAAGAACTTCTCCGTATGACTTTCAGGGGTATGAAGAAGATGCTCTGAAAAATTTAAAAAGAGCAAGTGAAGAAACAGGTTTGCTGACGGTTACCGAGGTTATGGATTCTGCGGATCTTGAACTTGTATCAAATTATGTTGACGTGATTCAGATTGGTGCAAGAAATATGCAGAATTTCAAATTGTTGAAGGCTGTCGGTAAAACAAACAAGCCGGTAATTTTGAAGAGAGGTTTGTCTGCAACAATCAGAGAATTTTTGCTCGCGGCTGAACATATTATGTATGCGGGTAATGAAAAAGTTATTTTGTGTGAAAGAGGTATCAGAAGCTTTGATAGTACGTTTACAAGAAACGTTTTGGATATAGCAGCAGTTCCGGTTATTAAAAAACTTTCTCATTTACCGATAATTGTTGATCCAAGCCATGGCACGGGTCAAAAATACTTGATAGAACCTATGACAAAGGCAGGACTTGTGGTTGGGGCAGACGGAATTATGATAGAAGTTCACCATGATCCTGAAAATGCTTTATCAGACGGAAAACAATCTCTTAATATCCCAATGTTTGAGGATATGATGAGAAGAATTGAACCAATGAGAGTTCGCTAAGATAATTTTCTTATCATCTCGTGTGCTTCTTCGCATTCAGGAAATATTTCAACGACCTTGTCCAGTGTGTCTAAGGCTTCTTGGGTACTATTGAGATTTTCGTAGCATTTCGCAAGACTCAGTAAAAGATTTACGTTCATTGGACTTTTTTCAACAAGATTTTTGAAGATGTTCTTTGACTGTTCAAAGTTACCTTCCTCAAAGTAGCACAATCCAAGCAGATTTTGACAGTCCGGAGTAGGATTCATTTCGTATGATTTTATCAGGAAATCTTTTGCGCAGTCGAAATCTTTCAGCAAAAATCTTATTTTACCGCCGATAAACAGCAAAAATGAATCTTGCATAGATTTGCCAATAGCTTTATCTATTTGTTCTTTTGCTTTTTCAAGGTCATTCAATTCTATTTTATTCAATGCTGAAAATGCGAGTGCATCAGGGTTTTCCGGCTCAACCTCAAGAGCTTTTTGGTATATTTCATCCGCTTTTTGGAATTCGGTTATTGCGTGCAGATAGTTTGCATATTCAAAAAGTATTGCATAGCTTGTAGGTTCAAGTCTGTATGCGGTTTCAAATTCTTCCTTTGCGTAGTCAAACAGGCGTTTTGTAAGGTATATAACTCCCAAATCTTTGTGTGCGCGTGAATATTCAGGATTTAGTTCAATGACCTTTTTGAGAATTTTTTCTGCTCTGTCCATGTCTTTTGTTACTATACAAATGTGAGCAAATTCATAGTACAAATCAAACGATACATTGCCCATAGTAATGAGTTTTTCGTATATAACTTTTGCATTCATTGGCTGGTTCATCAGAATATATAAGTCTGCAAGTTTTCTTGCCATAGTGGTGGATTTCGGGTTCAGCATAACCAAATGCTGCAAAATATTTATTGCCAGCTGATATTCGCCCTTCATTTCATAGCAGCAAACCAAATTGTATTGGAAATTGTGCTTTTCAGGGTATTGTGAGATTAACTGTTTGTAGTGCTCGATAGCAGAATCTATATCTCCGGATTTGACTTCAGATAGTGCAAGTGCTATCAAGTAGCCGTCAAGTTTTTCAAGTTCATATGCCTTTTTAAAATAGTCGCAAGCCTCTTTGTGCTGACCTCTGATTTGCAGTATAGATGCTATATTAAAGTATGTAACGGAGTTTTCAGGGTCATATTCTGATGCTTTTTGGTAATTTTCGTATGCTTTGTCCAGATCACCAATTGTTATGTAGCAAGTACCAAGATTGTTGTATAATTGTGCGTGTTGTGGGTTTAATTCCAATGCTTTTTCAAGGTATTGAATACTTTGTTCGAAATCCTTTTTTGCCATAAAAGCTGTACCTATAATATAGTAGACAGAATAGTCGTCTTGAATCCTTTCGAGTGCTTTTTTGCCCATTTCTATTGCGTTATCTTCTTCGCCGGCTTTGACATATACTATACATAGATTTTTATATGCTTCGATATATTCGGGTCTTAGTTCAAGAACCTTTTTGTATGCGGTTTTTGCGTGTAAAAGATCGTTTAAGTTATCATAACAGTTTGCAAGATAAAACCAGCTTGATGCATCATCAGGCATATATTTTACGACTGTTTCAAAAACACTTTGACCTTCTTTGTATTCCTCAAGGTTAACATGGCACAACCCCAAAAGCTTCAGTGCTTCGATATTTTTTTCATCATTTTCCAGTAATGCTTTTATTCTATTTTTAGCATTTTTAAAATCTTTTTCCGCTATTAGTTTATTAATCTCGTCCATAATTTCTATTATACAAGTAATATTTACAAAAACAAGGGTTA
>JBGUSD010000232.1:0-2539 GCA_045132355.1 Candidatus Gastranaerophilaceae bacterium | reverse complement strand
ACTGAGCTACAAGCGCAAAAAAATAATTGCTATTCATATTTCATTGACTAGTATCGCCAATGACCTAAGTCTAGCAAGAACAAAATTTATTGTCAACATTTTTATTCAAGTTTTTATTGCACTTGTACAAACTTTTTGGCACAAGACAGCATTGCGCTTATCAATGCAGCATTTGAATTCAGATTCATTCCGCTTATTTCAAGCACCTGCTTCATTCGTGTTTCCCAAATATTGTAGATAACATCTTTATCCATTTCCAAAACCTGGCCTATCATCGACAACTCTTTATAATCGACGGGAACAGGAATTGCTCCTCGCAATATATCAACTATTTCAAGCCTTTTTTTACGTGGAAATGCCTTCAAAAAATTAACCGTCATCATCTTTTTATTCTTCATACCCTCTTTTATCAGTTCTACGGAATAATCAACCAATATCGGCTCTTGCGGAATCTTATATTCTTCAAAATCCTCAGGATTTATATCCATAACCGTTGCTATCCGCTCTATTGTTACACTTCTTGTTGAAAACGGCATACTATTATCTATCAGATTATACACATAAGAAAGGGTTACACCCACCATTTCGGCGAAATCTTTCTTATGAAGCTTGTTCTTCTCTAAAAATTCCGCAACCTTTTCTGAACTTTTTTGCTCTATTATTTGCTTATTTTTCATAAATTTCTCCTCACTATAAAAAAGATAAATTTATCTTATCTTTTTGTTAAGCGAAATGTCGGTAAATCGACATGGTAATATATATTTACGTTAAAATAATAAATATAAAGGTTATATGATATGAGATTAGTTATAGGATTAGGCAACATTGGGGATAAATACTGCTTCACACGACACAACGCAGGCTTTATGGTTGTAGACAAGTGGGCTTTCGCAAACGGTTTGTCATTCAAAGAAGACAAAAAACTGAAATGCCTGATGACCAAATTCAAATTTAACAATGAAGATATTATAATCATTAAACCAACAACATTTATGAACCTGTCAGGCGAAGCAGTTATTGCCGTTGCAAATTATTTCAAAATTGACGTAAAAGATATTTTGGTAATTTTTGATGATATAGCGCTCCCTCTAGGAACTCTAAGATTTAAAGGAAACGGTTCTGACGGAGGCCATAACGGAATTAAATCAATCATTAAACATCTGGGAACATCTGATTTTGCAAGATTAAAAGTAGGAATAGGCCCGCAACCGCCTATACCGTCAGAGGTTTATGTTCTTCAAAACTTTCCGAAAGAGCAATCTGATGATTTGAAACAAATTCTAAAAAAAGCGGTTGAAGGGGTTGAATATTATCTGACAAACGGACTTGAAAAAACCCAAAACAATTTTAACTAACAAGACAATATAAAAAGTTTTTGAAACTAATATACTATATAAGGAGCAAACAATGAGTATACAAGCAGCTGAACAATACGAAAGAAACGAACAATTTGAACAAGCTTATGAGGAATACAAAAAAGAACTTGCCGCAAGGCCAAATGACTTAGGAGTTTTGCAGCATTTAGGAAGTATTGCAATGATGCTTGGCAAAAAAAATGAAGCTGCCGAATGTTACATAAAAATATTAGAAAAAGACGTCACGAATGTTCTTTGCTATGAACAGCTTATGGACATATTTGTCGACACAGACAAGTACAAATATTACGTATACAGAGGTAACCTGCACTCTGTAGAGCAAAAATATGAACATGCTATAAACGACTACAAAAAAGCGCTACCTCATGCAACTAATGAACAAGAAGCCGTCATTGCAAGATTCACTATAGCAAATTTATATGCTCAAACAGGAGATGCAAATAGAGCAATTGATGAATATTTAAAGACTCTTGAATACGAAGAAGCCGGTGAGCCGGTATATTTAAAACTTGCAGAGCTTTATATGCAGGAGGATATGCTTCCAAGTGCGATAGACACGTTAGAAAGAGCTCGCAAAAAGTTTGACACACAAATCACAAACGAAACCCTTGCAAACCTGTATTTGAGAAATAACGAACCTGAAAAAGCAATGGAATTGACAAAAGACGAACTGTTTAGAGTAAAATGTATGCTTGGTGCAAATAAACTCGATGAAGCAAACGAAATTCTTGACCAAAACGCAGGAAAATATTCAAACGATGCACAATTCTACGCCCTAAAAGCACAATACCACTATTCAAAAGAAGAATATGAAAAAGCCTTGGAGTACGTTGAAAAATATAACAAATTCAATCCAAACTCGCCTCTTGTATACCAGATGAGAGCCCTTATTTACGAAAACACAAAAGATGAATACAGAGAACACTTAAACTGGGGTAAATACAATTTGGTCAGAGGAAACAAAGACATTGCGGTAAACGAATTCTTAAACGCATTCCAACTCAACGAAGACGATGTTGACCTAATGAATACACTTGCCATACTTTTGGAAGAAACAGGCGATAACAACCACGCTATTGAGTTCTGGGAAAGAATTTCAAAAGCGGAACCTACAAACAAAAAAGCTCTGGAGAAACTTGCAGATTTTAGAGAAAATATCGGAG
>JBGUSD010000231.1:0-4804 GCA_045132355.1 Candidatus Gastranaerophilaceae bacterium | reverse complement strand
ACTGCCTGTTCGTTCTTGCCCATATCTGCCAAAAGATTACCGTAATCAAGTCTTATAGAATGCAACTCCGGCATTTGTTTAAATATTATTTCATATTGAGCTAAAGCCAATTCATTTTTATCCAACTCTTGATATGCAATAGCCAAACTTACATGGCAAGATGTGTTATCAGGATCTCTTTCAATAGCTTTTTCAAGCATTTCAACACCACGCTGGTAATCTTTTGTTCTGACCAAGGCTATACCATAATTTGCGTAATCTTTAAAGTTTGACGCATTTCTTTCATACAATTTTGTATATTCTTCTACCGCTTTTTCAGGTTTGTTTTGAACCAGATAAGCTGATGCTACGTTTTCACGAGCTTCCCAATGCTGCGGATATATTTCTAAGAATCTGTTGTAACTTTTAATCGCATTTTCATAATCCTTCATCTGATATTGCGCATTTGCGATATTTAAATAGTTATACTTATATTCAGGGAATATTTCCATAGCCTTGCTGTATGAAGTCAAAGCCTGAAGATACTTGCCTTGTGTTTCATAAATACTTCCCACACTAATATAAACAAACGCATCATCAGGTTTTAGCTCAATAACTTTAGAATAAGCATTTAGAGCCTTGTTATACTCGCCTACTTCCGTATACAGACCTGCAATTTTCGTATACAACATACTATCCTTGCCGGATATAGATATTGCTTTTTCAAGCTTTTGAATTGCGGCTTCCAGATTATTCTGATACTCATCGGAACATGCCTGTTGATATAAAGAGTTGACCTCCGGAGACATATACGCATATGCCGGAATTCCAAACAAGGTTACACTCAACATTGATATTATTAAAAGGTTTTTATTTATTCCCATACTCCACAGTCCCTATTATTTTTCGGATTTTGATTTTAACGATATTATATACCATAAACACAGCATTTTCAATTAAATATTACGTTTATTAATGTTATGTTTAACCCTGTGTCAATTCCCTCATGGTATAACTTAACAAAAATTTACATTACCTTTGTTAACAATAGCGCAAATTTTAATATTTACGTTACTTGTAGTACTAGAAAAAATCATGTCAACATGATATAATATAACCGAAGTTGTACAACTAACTTTAAAAAAGAAAAAGGAGAAGGATTCTATGACAACATTAGTATCAAAAACTACTAAGGAAACAAAAGTCAAATCCAAATTCAACGACGAGTTCGAAGACTATCTGAAAGCTCAATGTTTAAAAACTACCTTCAACGGGGTAGAATTGGAAACATTCTCTTGGTACAAGAAAGTCTTAGGACTTGCTTAAAAACAAATAGAAAAAGAAAATTTAAAAAAACGACCGTCATCGAAGGTCGTTTTTTTGTGTATATATACAATTATAAATCAGTTTTGACGTTCAAAGAAGTGCGCAATTTCTTTATGCGGAATGATATGCGAAATTGGTCTTCCATGCGGACAGGTGTATGGCATTTTTGTTGTTCGCCATTTTTTAATAATTTCCTGCATTTGCCATAAAGAAAGTTTTTGACCCGCTTTGACAGATGCCTTGCAGGATGTTGTTATCAGAATTTTTTCTTCCAATCTGTCAATATCACCTTCAATATTTTCCAAAATATCAGTAATAATATCTTTTGGTGGGACTTTTGCTATCATCATCGGAACTTTTCTGAAAATAAGCTCATGGTCATTCACAATCTCAATTCCGTATCCAAACCTTTCAAACTTGTCCAAATTTTCTTTTATTATTGCCATATCTGAAGGAGAAACCTCAACAACATCAGAAATAAACAAGATTTGAGATGCAACCTCTTTTGTTTCTTTTAACCTTTCATAATTGTAGCGCTCTTCTGCAATGTGTTGATCTACAATCTCCAAGCCGTCTTCTTTTTCAATCAGGATATATGTGTTTTTATACTGGCCTATAATATTTTCTTCAGGTTCTGCCTGCGGAATATCAATAGACAAATTCTGCTGTGTAGCCTGCTGATTAAAGTTTGGTAATGATGTTTGCAGAGTTTCTTCCCGAAAATCTTGCATAAACCTGTCAGAAACATACATAGTATCCTCTGATCTGTCAATTTTCACACCATTGTTTGCAGAAAAATTCAGCACATTTGAATTTATTTCAGGCTGTGGGATAGGTTTGTATGTCTGCTCTGTATAATTTGCAAGACCGCCTTCTACCGCAACTCTCACAAAATTAAACACCTGATTTGGATTTTTATACCTTACTTCTTTTTTTGTAGGGTGAACATTTACATCAACATCACTTGTCGGGAGCTCTAAATTCAAAACAACAAAAGGGTATTTACTGTTCGCAATCAATGTTTTATAAACCATATCAACGGCCTTTTGCATAACAGGACATTTAACGGAGCGACCGTTTATGTACAAGTGATAATTTTTTTTACTTGAGCGTGAAAAATCGGGCTTGCTTATCATCCCTGATATTTTTAATCCTGCAAGGTCATCCGTTTTCAATACCGGCTTCAGACTTTGTGCAACGTCAGACGAAAATATTTCTTTTAAAGTTTGTGTCAAATCCCCCTGACCTGTTGTTTTCAAGACAGTTTTGCCGTTCTTCTTTAATTCAAAACCAACACCTGTATTTACAAGAGCCAAAGATTGAACTATTTCCTGAATATAAGAAAATTCTGTGTTAGAATTACGCAAAAATTTTAGCCTTACGGGGACGTTATAGAAAAGATCTTTAACCTCCATAATGGTCCCTATGGCACAGCCTGTTTCTACCTGTTTAACTTCAGAATTTTCACACCTTACTTTCGTTCCCGTTTCATAATCCTTCGTCCTTGTCGTACAAGTCAATTTTGAAATCGAAATTATACTTGCAAGAGCTTCTCCCCTAAACCCTAATGTATGAATATCAAAAAGGTCTTCGTCTTTTTGCAGTTTACTTGTCGCATGTTTTGAAAAAGCGAGCAAAATATCATCAGGATGAATCCCCGATCCGTTATCTGCAACTCGAATATCCCTGCAATCATTGGTTATTTCTATACTGATTCTTGTCGCTCCGGCATCAATAGAATTTTCAGTCAATTCTTTTACAACAGATGCCGGACGTTCAATTACCTCTCCCGCTGCAATCTGGTTTATTAAATGTTTTGATAATTGCTTGATCCTTGCCATCCGCTACCCCGCAAAATGAGAAACAAAATACTTTATAACTACATCATACTGCGTCAAAAGCACTACCGCAACAATAGAAACAATAAGTCCTAAAAATACTTTTGTAAGGTCTTTTATAATGTGTTTGTACATCTTTTTTGGAGACTCAAAGCGCAATCTCTGATACAATGCAACTTCACGACCTGCCAATAACCCTATAAATACCCAAGTCGTAGACATAGGAACATTGTTCAGATTGATAAAGTACAATAATAAGAACGCATAAATTATATCAATAATCGTTGCGGAACGCGGATCTTGAACGTTTGTCTTCATTTTTACAAGATTCTGAATATTTCCTCCGCCCTTATAGGTTAAAACACCCATAAATATAGTCATAGTAAACAATGCAAACATAAGCTGACCAAACGTTGCATGGCGAGGCAAATAAACAAAGAATTTTGCGGAATCCTGCATCAACCACTGTGACCATATAAATGCAGTTGAAAACCATTTTGCAACCAACCACCATTTTGAAATTTTCTCATTTTGATAACGCTTTTGCGTGTAATAAAAGTACCTTTCAAGAGGTCTTGCAATAATATTATATA
Organism: Candidatus Gastranaerophilaceae bacterium; assembly: GCA_045132355.1. Lineage (GTDB taxonomy): Bacteria > Cyanobacteriota > Vampirovibrionia > Gastranaerophilales > Gastranaerophilaceae > SIG32. Next base: position 1,068 of record JBGUSD010000231.1, on the reverse strand, counting down.
TAACAATCGCAGAAATAAACGCTATTACATAACCCAAAACGGATTTTGCAAGTATCATCCATATTACACTAACATCACTTACCGAAAATACGCTGAGCACCAAAAATGTAGATGCAACGGGAATACCATATTTGGTAAGAATTATAAGGATGATCGGAGGTAACAAATATAAAAACGTATATTCCTCTATAACAGGTATTCTTGTCAAAAGGCCAAACGACATATCACCATTGTTAAAATACCAACCGCATGCAATAGTTACAATCATAACCGCAGAGGCAAATAACCACAGCCAGACAAAATGCGTTTTTTTATTGGCGCTGTAAAAAGTACCAAGAGTTTGTATTGCATCGTTGGAAATACATGCAGTCATAGAAAGGAGAAATCCAACTATCATATAAACGGTACTTAACACTCTACCTCCATTCAACTTCAATGTACTACAAACACAAATTCATCTAAATGTTTGATTACAAATTTGAAACATTTCTATATCATTAGAACATTAAAGCAAGAGGACTATAAATTAAGTGAGTCCGATAAATTTCGGGAGAGACAGATTTGGTAAGAGCAAATACGAAACTAAAACCGGTAAAAACTGCAGATTTGCAGGTAGCACCGAAGGTTAAGACAACAAAATACAGCGACATTAATCTTAACGCTTGGAAAGATTACCCCCACATCAAAACAGATACCCTTTGGGAATTCCCGTCAAGATTAAAAGAACATGGGCATTCCAATGAATATCACGGGAATTACATCCCGCAGATTGCACAACAACTGTACGAAAGATTTACCAAGAAAAATGATGTAGTACTCGACCTGTTCTTTGGCTCAGGCACATCCGGCATAGAAGCAGTCAACATGAACAGACGTTGCATTGGTGTTGAATTAAAAGATGAACTTGCCGAAAAAGTTTCCGAAAAATTCACCCCAAAACAACTTGTTACAGATGTAAGAATAATATGCGGCGACTCTGCTTCAAAAGAAGCTAAAGATAAAGTCAAAGCAAGCTTAGAAATTATGGGCGAAGATTACGCACAATTTTTAATCCTTCACCCTCCTTAT
>JBGUSD010000230.1:0-5873 GCA_045132355.1 Candidatus Gastranaerophilaceae bacterium | reverse complement strand
AGGTTGAAGAAGGCCGCTACGTAGAAGTAGAATTGCTTGGCGCTGAAAAAGACAGCAAAGTAGTTTTTGATAAAGTCGTAATGATTGTAAACGGTAAAAAATCTAAAGTTGGAGCACCTTATGTAACAGGCGCATCAGCAGAAGGCACTATTTTGGCAAACGACAAAGCTAAAAAAGTTATCGTTTATAAACAAAGACCTAAAAAAGGTTACAGAAAAAAACAAGGACACAGACAAGGCTTTGCAAGAGTAATGATTAACAAAATCAGAACCTCTGCACAAAAGAAAGCTGCGGCATCTGAAACAACTGAAACTGCTGAAGCATAATAATAGTATTATTATTAAATAACAGATCCTGAAACAAGTTCAGGATGACAAATTAAAACAAGTACAAGGAGAAATAAAAAATGGCACATAAGAAAGGTATGGGATCTACCCGTAACGGTCGTGACTCCGAAGCGCAACGTTTAGGCGTTAAGAAATTCGGTGGAGAAACTGTTAAAGCAGGTAACATCATCGTTCGTCAAAGAGGAACAAAAATCCACCCTGGCAACAATGTTGGAATCGGTTCTGACGATACTTTGTTTGCGTTGATTGACGGTGAAGTTAAATTTGAGCCACACAGACGCGACAGAAAACAAGTAAGCGTTTACGCAAAGTAGATTAAAATTTAAAAACACAGATAAAAAAAGAGCCTTATTGTTAAAGGCTCTTTTTATTTCCAACATATTTTTGCATATATTACAAATTAACTAATATATCCGGCTTGTCTTGCTCTATTTTCGGAATCTTCAATAATTTTTGTACTAAATGCAAGTTTACTGTATATATCTGCCATGATCGGACAATTCTCAACAAGTGTTTTCATGCCTGTCCAACCGTTATGGACTTGCAAAGTGCCATCTTGTTTTATACAATAAGTATCCCCATCCATAATAACAGGTCTTGCCTGTGATATATGGAAAGAATCGCCTTCTTTTGTTACGCGCAACAAAATATCTTTGTTATTATATAGGTTAAAATCATCTGCAACCATGTTTGGAACACGAGGCTGGAATTTTTGCATAGGTAAAACAGGTGTTTGCATAGGTACAGGTGCAGGGTTTTGAGCCACACTAACAGGTGCAGGGGCCGGCATATTAACTGTTACGGGGGCTTGCATCTGAACCGGATTTACCATATACGGTGAACTAATTGTATTTTGATACATACACATCTCCTTTTCTCTAAGAGTCTAAAATCCCCTAAAGCAAAATTTTTGTTACCGTTTTACAAAATGTTACAAAATCAGGAAATAATTAAAGTTTTATCAAAAATGCTCCGATAAATAAAATGTAATTAGTCTTCTAAGGAGTATTTTTAATGATAAAAAGAATCGTACAACCTACGTGTAATGTAAGCGATAGTGTTGAATTCATATTAAGAGGAGCGAGAAAACGCCGCTCTATGGCGTTAATGAATGCACGTGCAGTAAATGCCGATGCAGGTATTCAGGCCAAATTGGTAGCAGTTAAATAGACACTGCGTGTAATAAGAAAGAGAGTTAAAAAGGCGGGTTTTAAAACCCGCCTTTTTCAAAAATTAAATCAGGATATAACCTCTAGTAATCCATAACCCAACCGTCTTGTTGGATCTTTGAAAAACAATCGCCGCCATAACCCCAAGCATTTGCGCAATTCTGGTTTACCCATTCTTCATTTTTCCCAGTATAGCTATTACCGATTTTCCCATCACTATACAGTTCAAAATTAAACAAATCTTTACCGGACTTGTTAGGCCCTTTTTTACCGTTCACATCAATTACTACAGTGGAATAATTATGCCAATCTGGTTCCGAATCTGGCGGTAAAGCTGTCATACATATAGAAGAACCCACGTTTAATGACACACAATAAAAGCTTTGGCCAATAAAACCACTAGTTGGTACAGCTTCACCCTTCATTGAGTTATATGAAGGTGCCAGACAACCATCCCAAGTTTTTCCGCAATCTTTTGTCGCTTTGAAATATTTTTTCAGAAACTCGCCGGCGCCGGCTGTATAGCTAACTATCATAGTATCATCCAAGTTGTTTGTATCTGAATCTACCATAAGATTTTGAACAGCGGTTTCAAACATATTATAGCTTCTTTGCAATTGAGCAACATACGTTTTATTTTTATAATCTGCCATCAAATTTGGCAAAGTAAGCGTTGCCACAACTCCTATTATACCTAATGTTATTAAAGTTTCAGCCAAAGTAAAAGCTGCACCGTAAGGGTGTCTCCAACCACCACGTTGCCTATAGTTCTTTACCATGAGCATTCCTCCACATTGTATCCATAGGACAAAGTATAACAAAACTTTTTGAGGGTGTCAATAAAACTAACCTTTCGGTTTGATCAATAATTTTAATGCGTTGCCTTGCAAACTAAATTTCAACACAAACTTGCACAAAATAAAAAGCTATATTAAAATGTATCTATGATGAGGATAAGAAGGTTATCGTGTTTTGATTATCCCAAAATAAAGAAAATGATTTCTTATTTGGGCTCTAAAGACAATTTCAGGGTTTCAACAGCTTTTTTTAAAGCACCTGCTAACCTTTTGAACGCACTATTACCACTCAAATACAAGTTCAATCCTGAATCTTATATATTATTGGAAGACAAAGAAATTTTAGGGATAGTTACAGTCGTACCAACAGTCGGCAACCCTTATAAAATCAACATTACCCGCCTTATTTTCAAACAGGATTATTACAATATAGGCAAACAACTCATAGAATTCATAATAGCAAAATACGGTGCAAAAGGAGCGCACTCATTCTCTGTATATGTTGACGAAAGCCACGATGAATTATGCACATTATTTGTAGATGGTTGCGGTTTCAGGCAATGCTCTTATGAAAACCTTTGGAAACTTGATAACTTTAAGCCGGAGACAGATTACTGTGCACCCTTCAGGGCAAGTCAGGATACGGACGCAAAAGCAATATCACACCTTTATAACGGTGAATTGAAAACAATTTACAGACCGTCAATGGAAAGAATTCCTCACGAATTTTTTGAACCATTATTTGGAGGACTTAATTACTGCTACAAATCAAGATACGTCCTTGACTTTGAAGACAGAATTATTGCATATCTGTCACTTACTACACTGGATAATATGAATTTTATTATCGATATGTCAATCTGTGACGGGTATGAATTTAACTATGATGACATATTGAATTTCGCACTCATGGAAATTTCAAAGAGAAAATCAAAATTTACGGCATTTGTAAAACACAGACAATATGCAAAAAATGCTGACAGATTTGAAGAATATCTGCACAACCGCAAACTAAACTGCGTTCAGACAATGTGCGTATTCGTAAAAGACTTCTACAAACCAATCAAGCAAACTGAAAGCGTTTTAGAGGTCTTCTCTCTTGGCGAAAACAGGATTGTAACCAATTAAAGTTTTTGTGTTACTATAAATAAGAAATAAGGAGTAATTATGTTTGACACAGAAACTATATATGAGGTAGTAACTTTTGCCGTAGGCGATACAAAAGCCGGAACAAAAATGGGCAAGCTACAGCTAAAAGATCCAAAAGACGGTTCTTTTCTGAACTGTATTTTGTGGGAAGAAACCCTAAACAGACTTGACAGCAAATTGTTCAGAGCCGGCAATCAACTCAGAATAGTTAGTGCAAGCTTTAACGAAAAGTTTAACAACTGCCTTGTTTCATCTCTTGAACTTATAAAAGAGGCAAAAACTGGCCTTGACGAACAGGAAAGAGAAGAAACCTATGCAAGACTTATTGGCTATATAAATAAAATTGAAGACGAAAAACTAAAGAAATTTATCCTTGATTATTTTGAAGAACATAAAGAACTGGTAAAAATTGCGCCGGCAGCCAAGGTTATGCACCACAACTACATCGGCGGCTTTATGGTGCACACAATAGAGTGCATTGAATTTGCACTCCATAATCTTGATATGTTTATTGTAAAAATCAAAAAGGATATTGCAATAGCAGCCTGCACACTCCACGATATAGGGAAAATATATGAATACACAGTAGATTTAGAAACAGGCTTGATAGACTATGATGAAGATTTCAGAAATGAATGGATAAGCCACTCTCAATATGGGTTTTCTCTATGCATGATGAACGGATTTAAAAGAATTGCAAAAATGATTGCAGCACACCACGGACGTGAAGAATGGGGTGCAATGATTGACCTGAATGAGAAGGATTTAGAATCCGAATTATACTTCCTACACTTTATGGATAACTTATCCGCAAAATTTGGAAGAATTAACGTTGCAATGATAGAAAGAGGTTTGAATTGGCAAAATTAACCGAAAATCATAGCTATGACGGAGTTTTAGTTTGCGTAGAGGGAATTGACGGGTCAGGCAAATCAACGCAGCTTTCACTTCTCAGAGATTGGCTAAAATCAACGGGAAAAGACGTAATATACACCGAATGGAACTCTTCTCCTCTGATAAGCCAAACAACAAAACTTGCAAAGAAAAAAAATATGCTATCCCCAAGAACATTTAGTCTTTTGCATGCAGTTGACTTTGCAGACAGACTGAAACAGGTAATTGCACCGGCTCTGAAAGCAGGTTTTATTGTTCTTGCAGACAGATATGCATATACGGCATTTGCACGTGATGTAGCGCGCGGAGTTGATCCCAAATGGGTCAGAGAAGTTTATGATTTTGCAATCAAACCGGATTTAACAATATATTTTGATATTGACCCTAAGACTTCAATGGAAAGAATTTGCTTTAACCGAACACCAAAGTTCTATGAGGCAGGTATGGACCTAAAATTAAGCAACGATCCATTTGAAAGTTATATTTTATTCCAAACAAGAGTTGTAAAAGAATACAAAAAAATGCTCAAAGAATACGATATTATAAGCCTTGACGCAAAAGATTCAATTCACAAAAAACAGGTTGAAATCCGTAAACTTCTAACAGATATACTAAAAACAAAGGGAGTTGAGGTATAAAATGGCGAAATTCAAGACAAAACACGGATACGAAGGTTTATTGGTAGTAATTGAAGGAACGGACGGTTCCGGTAAATCTACTCAACTTGAATTATTGAAGGAGTCCCTGCAAGACCAATCATACGGAGTTATGGTATCTGAGTGGAAAACCTCACGTTTGATTGCAGATGTAATTGATGAAGCAAAAGACAGAAACCTCTTGAACGCAACTACATACAGCCTTTTGTATGCAGCAGATTTTGCCGACAGGCTTGAAAACCAGATTATCCCTGCCTTAAAATCGGGATTTATCGTGCTTTTAGACAGGTATTATTATACGGCTCTTGCACGCGATGTTGTAAGAGGTCAGGATATAGAATGGGTAAAAAACCTTTATTCATACGCACCCGAACCGGATTTGGTCTTCTATCTTGATATGCCTGTTGACGTTTTACTGAAAAGAATAATCGGAACAACAGGTTTGGACTTTTATGAAAGCGGCCGAGATGTAGGATTTTCAACAGATTTTTATAAGAGCTTTGGCATATATCAAAATAAATGCCTTGAACAATACGAAAAAATGAAACACGAATACGGATTTATAAGTATTGACGGAACAAAAACGAAATCCGCAATCCACAAGATTATGAATAGCGAAGTTCAAAAACTTTTGGATACAGGAATTTTGGATTAATTTTTCGGAACTATAAATCAATATAAAAACTCTGAAACATTACGATATATGACAATTGTAAAATATTGCACATAAAAATTTACGTTACGAAACAATTTGACTTATTTTGGCATGGTTTGTGCTAAGTTATAAATGTGAAAGAGATTTAGGTTTTTAAGGAGATTAATGAATGTCTGAATATCTGAGCAAAGAAGAGATTAAACAAT
>JBGUSD010000229.1:0-4877 GCA_045132355.1 Candidatus Gastranaerophilaceae bacterium | reverse complement strand
TGTTGGCATTAGACAATAAAGAAGAAGCAATAAATATATTGACAGATACTGTTGAGATGCACTCAGACGAAGAAGTTAGGGAAAATGCTCGTTCAGTAAAAGCGTTAATGGCTTTGAGCTAATATGCGATAAATATATAAAAAGAGACCCGATTGGGTCTCTTTTTCGTGTTAGTAATAAAATCCATCAGCTTTCATACGGTCAATGACTTCTTGAAGCTGCTCATCAGAGCAAACATATGACAGCCTGAAAAATCCTTCCCCGCAGTTTCCAAATGCTGTTCCTGGAACAAGTACTATACCTGATTTTGCAAGTATATCTTCGCAAAATTCGAAGGAAGTTTTATATTTTCTAGGGATTGGCAACCACAGATAGAATGTTGTATGAGGTACGGTATTTTCATCTATCGGCCAGCCAAGTTCTTTGAAACCTTTAACCATAATTTCCTGTTTGCGTTTGTAGCCAAGATTGCCTTGTCTGATATATTCATCGCCTTCTTTTGAGTTTAGGATTTCTCCACAAGCCTTTTGAAGAGCTTTAAATATGCCGTTATCTATTGTTGATTTACCTTTCCCAAATCTTTGTACAGCATATTCATTACCGCAAATCCATCCTACTCTCCAGCCTGTTACAGCATAAGGTTTTGACAAACTGTGAAATTCGACGGCAATATCTTTTGCCCCGTCAATTTCAAATACGCTGAATGGTTTTTCTTCTTCTCTAAAGTACAAATCAGCATATGCGAGGTCTGATATCAGAAGGATTTTGTGCTTTTTACAAAAGTCTACCGCAGATTTTATATATTCTTTTGTTGCGCTAACCCCAAGCGGATTGTTTGGATAGTTAATAACAAGAGCCTTAAGGTTTTGAGGATTGTATCCTTCTTTGATGAACTTTTCGTATACTTCATCAAGGTTTGGCATGTAGTTGTTTTCTTTTGTTAAAGGAATATGATAGCCTTCACCGCCTGCACACTGTATAAATTGAAGATATGATGCATAGCAAGGGTCAGGAATCATAATTATATCTTTATCGGTTTCCTTTTGCGTGATTAAAAATCTTATAAGGTTTGCTATACCTTCTTTTGAACCAACAAGAGAAAATATTTCCTTCTCAGGATCAAGGTCAACTCCAAATCTGTTCTTCATTCTTTGGGCTACAGCTTGTCTGAAGTATGCTTCTCCTTTTGGAGTTGAATATGTGTGAATACCATCTTCATCAATCAGTTCTTTCAACCTGTCAAGGATGGCTTTTGGAGGGTTTGCTGTCGGTGCACCCATTGAAAGTGATATAGGAGTCCTGTTTTTAGCCTTTAATTCAGGGGTTAATTTTGCTGTTTGTTCTTTAAGTTTAAACATAATATATGTTTCTAAAGACATGACGTCTTTGTTAAATAAATTTTCTTTAAAATTACTCATATCTTCCTCTATCCTTGTATTTTCATCGGGCCTTCAAGTGAAGCCGTTACGAATTGTTTTGTGTACTCTGTTTCTTGACGTAATAACTCATCAGGTGTTCCTTCAAAAACTATTTTGCCGTCATATAACATTATAACTCTGTCTGCCGTTCTTGTAATTGTTGACATTTGGTGTGTTACAACGATTGATGCGGCATTTGTTTCCTGCTTAAGCCTTACGATATAGTCTTCAATCAATGTTGAAGATATAGGGTCCAATCCTGCGGTCGGTTCGTCGTATAGAATCGTATTAGGATTGGTCACGATGGCTCGAGCAAAGCTGACACGTTTTTGCATACCACCTGAAAGCTCTGACGGAAACAGGTTTTCAATCCCTTTAAGTCCGACGAGTTCAAGCTTTTGTGCTACTATATCTCTTATTTCATTTTCTGTGTACTTGTTTCTTAAATCTCTTCTTTCCCTGAGGGCAAAAGAAATATTATCTGCAACGTCCAGGGAGTCAAACAGCGCTGAGTATTGGAATACCATAGCAATATCGCCTTCTGATGTTATTATTTCACCGCTGTCTTTTTCTGCTAGCCCTGAGATAAGTTTTAAAATTGTACTTTTACCTGATCCGCTAAAGCCCACTATAGCCAGAGTTTCTCCGTCATTAACCTTGAAGGAAACATCGTTAATGACTGTTTTTTCACCGAAATTTTTATAAAGATTTTTAACTTCTATACTCATGTTTACCCTTATATTTTATTAAAAGAAAAATCCGATTGCAAATAGCATATCCCAAATTACTATAGCAACGAAAGACCATACAACAGCCTTTGTTGTTGCAAGTCCAACCCCTTTTGCGCCGCCCGATGCGTAATATCCGCAGGTGCAGCTTATTAGGGCTATTGTCCCGCCAAAGCATACAGCCTTTGCCATGCTAACCCAAAGGTCTTTCATGTAAATTCCAAGCCATGCAGAGTCAAAATATGCCCTATAACTCAGCCCTGCAAACATATCTGATGTTACTGCTCCCGCCAAAACTCCGACAACTCCTGCAATAATTGTCACAAAAGGCATCATGATCATGCCCGATAAAACTCTCGGAACAAAAAGATATTCAATCGGATCAACTTTTAATACCTTTATTGCATCTATTTGTTCTGTAACTCTCATTGTTGCAAGTTCTGAGGCAAGTGATGAACCGATCATTGAGATTATGGCAAATCCTGACATTATTACGGCCATTTCTCTGACCGTGAGAATTGTCATCATCATTCCGATAAAGTTTCCGCCGCCTTGTTTTACCATCTCAAGCGCAACTTGTGAGGCTATAATAACAGATGTCATTGCAACAATAGAAAGTGTTATTGGCAGTGAACTTATCCCAAAACGCTCACACTGTTCTATGAGTTCTTTCCCATTTACATGCCCTTTTGCAATGCACATTAAAACGTGTGCCCCGTTTTGTGTTGATTGTCCAAGGGTTATTAAGAAGTCCTTGAAGGTCACAAAGAACCCGGCAATGATTTTGTATGTTGCTGATTGTTTGTAAAATTTTTGGAAAGTCCCCATATCAAAATTATATAGTAAAATTGCCTTTCGTGTCAATTTTATGCTATAATTGTCGTATGATTGAGTTAATGATTTTATTTGTTTTGACTAAACGCGAGCTTACAATGTACTCTGTTCACAAATACATTGAGGAGAACTTTGGTGCGTATTCAAAGCCTAGTTTTGGAGCGATAAAGCCTGCTCTTGTAAGGCTTGAAAACAATAAATACATTACCTCAAGAAAGATGATGTCTGATGGCGGAAAACTTTCTGTATTTTACAGTATTACAAAAGATGGTTTGGAAGAATTGAAAAGATTAATTCTTGAAGAATTGAGTGAAAACCCATTGCAATTCTTATCTAATGCAAGAATCAAACTTTCCTGTGCTTCATTTTTGGATAAAGAGGAGTGTGCAAAATTATTTTTCCATATAAAATCTTTGGCCGTAAAACACAAATATAATGCGGAAAATGCTATTAACGATGAATATAATCAACTCAGTTTCTATCAAAGAATAGTGCTGGATAATGCAATTTGCGATTATTCAAATTTTATAACGATTGTAGAAGGATTGGAAAAGGAAAATGCCGGCAATAGTAAATAGTATTGTTGAAAATTCTATTGCGCAGGAGTTGGAGATTGAAGCCGGTGATGAGATTGTTTCTATTGATGATTGTGCAATGTCCGATATGATTGATTACAATTTTTATTGCAAATCCGAGCTTTTGACACTTGAAGTTAAAAAGAAAAACGGTGAGATTGAGGTTATAGAGATTGAAAAAGATTATGATGAGGATCTTGGTATAGTCTTTGAAAGTGCAGTTTTTGACAAAATAAAACCGTGTTTAAATCATTGTATTTTTTGTTTTGTGGATCAACAGCCTAAGGGTTTACGTGATACTCTGTATGTAAAAGATGATGATTACAGGCTTTCATACCTTCAGGGAACATATATTACGCTTACAAACTTTACGGAAAAGGATAAAGAACGTATTAAAAGAATGCACCTTGGTCCTTTTTATGTTTCTGTTCATACAACAAATCCTGAATTGAGATGCAAGATGCTCAGAAATCCAAATGCAGGCAAAGCATTGGATAATCTGAATTGGTTCAGAAAAAATAAAATACCGTTTCATGTTCAAATTGTTTTGTGCCCGGGGTGGAACGACGGCAAGGAACTTGAACGTACGCTTTCTGACCTTGCAAAATTAAAAAATACCGTTTTGTCTGTGGCTATTGTGCCAGTTGGAGTAACACAATTCAGGCAAGAGGGGCTGAGACAGGTTGATAAAAAATGTGCTGAAGAAACGATTGATATAGCTTCAAAATACAAAAGAGTTTGTTGCTCAGATGAATTTTTTCTGCTTGCTGAACGAGATATTCCGCCTGCAAAATATTATGGCAACTTTTGTCAACTTGATGATGGTGTTGGGTCAATTAGAATGCTTTTGGAAGATTTTAAAAAGTATAAATTGCCTAAAAAACTAAAGCAGCCGATGAAATTTGCAATTGCAACCTCTGTTGCTGCAAGCAAAGCTCTTTCATATATAGGAAAAGAATTAAATAAAGTTAAAAACCTTGAGTGTGAGGTTTATGCCGTAAAATCAGAATATTGGGGTAAGGATATTACTGTTGCAGGACTGATAACATCAGAAGATCTTGTGCATACGGTAAAAGATGTTGAGGCTGATTTTGTTGTTATTCCTTCAATTATGCTAAGGCCTTATACAGAAGACTTTCTTGATGGAAATAACCTGGATTATGTAAGAAAGAAATCAGGCAAAGAGTTTTTTGTAATTCAAAACGTTTATTCTATGAAGGAATTGATTGATTACATAAATTCTAATCAATAATATTCACACCTGAACCTGAGCCGTAGTAGGTGTTATGGTTCGCCCAGCCTCCGTTATTTGAATATGTTCC
>JBGUSD010000228.1:0-4220 GCA_045132355.1 Candidatus Gastranaerophilaceae bacterium | reverse complement strand
TAATTTTTACGCCGGGACACACAGAGGGCGGTGTTTGTTATATGGTTGACGGCAAGTTATTTTCGGGGGATACTTTATTTAGAGATTCCGTTGGAAGATGTGATTTGCCCGGTGGAAACTTTAAGAAAATTCAAGATAGTGTAACAAGAATATTGTTCTCCCTTGATGATAATACAGAGGTTTATCCCGGGCACGGTCCGAGAACCACAATAGGTCATGAAAAACAATTTAATGAAATATTATAATATCGAAAGGTAATTTATTAATGAAAACTCAGTTAGAAAATATTTACAACAGCGCAACTTTAGAAATTGAAAAAGCCTCAACTATTAAAGATATAGAGGATATAAGAGGTAAATATTTGAGCAGGAAAGGTGAATTTAATGAAATAAAAAAAGGCCTTAAAGATTTGTCTGACGAGGATAAGAGAATCGTCGGCTCATTGGCAAATGAAATTACCCAAAAGCTTGAAGCAAGCCTGAAAAGTAAATATGATGAGTTTTACAAAAAAGAATTGAACGAAAAATTGCAAAAAGAAAGTTTGGATATAACATTACCGGGTAAATATACCCCCATGGGACATGTTCATCCTCTCACGTCAACAACAAATGAGATTGTATCTATTTTTCAAAACCTCGGATTTTCTGTTGTTCCAAGTGAACACTCTCCTGAGGTTGAAACCGAATACTACAATTTTGATATGCTGAATGTTCCGAAAGACCACCCTGCACGTGATATGCAGGATACTTTCTATACAAAGCTGGCAAAAAATGTCGTACTCAGAAGCCAAACCTCCGGTGCACAAATTCACGCTATGGAAAATCAAAAACCTCCTATCAGAGTTATTTCTCCGGGTCGTGTATACAGAAATGAAAACGTAAATGCGCGTAAAAACAATTTCTTCCACCAAATTGAAGGTTTATATGTTGATAAAGACATAACTCTTGGTGATTTGAAGGGTGTTTTGAACGAATTTATAAGATTATACTTTGGCTCAAGCAGACCTACAAGGTTTAGAAGCAGCTTCTTCCCGTTTACAGAGCCGTCAGTTGAAATTGACGTTCAATGCATAATGTGTGAAGGCAAAGGTTGCAGAACATGTTCCGGCACAGGCTGGCTCGAAATTCTTGGTGCAGGTATGGTTGACCCTAACGTTTTAAGAGGGGTCGGAATTGACCCGGATGTGTATTCGGGGTTTGCGTTTGGTATGGGCGTTGAAAGACTTGCTATGCTGAAGTATGCAATAGATGACATCAGATTGTTTTTCAATGATGATGTAAGATTCCTTGAACAATTTAAATAATTTCTGTGCGTATGATATAATCGGTGTATGGAAGTTCTATTTAATCCCGTAATAATATCTGTTATTTTGCTTTGTATACTTTGTGTATGCAAGATTAATGTGCTTCTGGCATTGATTATTTCCGCAATTGCCGCAGGTATTTTGGGTCATATTTCAATAGCAGATATAATGTCGACCTTTATTAGTGGTATGGGTGGAAACTCAGAAACTGCATTGAGTTATATTTTGCTTGGCGCATTTGCGGCATCTATGACTCATACAGGTTTGGCTCCTTTATTGGCAAAAAAAATCGGCAGAGTTATCAAGTCAAACAAGTATATGCTGATTATTATTTTAACACTTATTGCCATGTGTTCGCAAAATATAATTCCTGTCCACATTGCGTTTATTCCGATAATAATTCCGCCACTATTAGGTATAATGAACAAGTTAAAAATTGACAGGCGTGCGATTGCTTGTGCTCTTGCCTACGGTTTGAAAACACCATACATAGTTGTCCCTGCGGGATTTGGTCTTATATTTCAGGGTTTGCTTGCAGATAACATTACACAAAACGGTATGGAAATTGCAAAGTCTGACGTGTGGCATTATACGTGGTTTTTGGGTATTGCAATGACGGTCGGATTGCTTGTTGCAATATTTATTTCTTACAGAAAACAAAGAGAATATATTGAAACGGATATCTTGCAAACAGATGATGAATATGATGATAAATTTAATAAAAATCATTATATAACATTATTTGCAGCAATTATGACGCTTGTTGTGCAGTTATGGACAAACTCCTTGCCGTTAGGTGCTTTGGTCGGTCTTGGTATAATCTTTGGTACAAAGGCTGTTGATCATGACAAAATGGACAAACTCATAAACGAAGGAATAGGCATGATGGGTTATGTTGCCTTTGTTATGCTTGTTGCGGCAGGGTTTGCACTTGTTTTAAAATCAACAGGCGGCATAGAATCTCTGGTCGGTGCAATTACTCCATTTATGACACATAATAAGATTATTGCTACTGTATTAATGTTATTTGTCGGTTTGTTTGTAACAATGGGTATCGGAACTTCTTTTGGTACGATACCGATTTTAGCTGTCCTGTATGTTCCTGTGTGTATGAATCTTGGCTTTAGTCCTGCGGCAACAGTTATTGTAATAGCCGCCGCAGCAGCACTTGGAGATGCAGGTTCTCCTGCTTCAGACACAACTCTTGGTCCGACAGCCGGTCTGAATGCAGACGGTCAGCATAATCATATTCAGGATACTTGTATTCCTACTTTTTTACATTACAATATTCCGTTAATTTTATTTGCAATATTGGCTGTAATTTTATTTTAATTGTGCTATAATTCGGGTAAAAGGAGTACATAATGTTTGAAAAAATTGAAAGATTACAATTAGTATTATTAGCAATTATTTTGGCGTTTGGGATATTTTTTGCGACGAAATATGCAACAAATTCGGTTGCAAAAGAGGATGTCACGGTTACAGGATCTGCTTACAAAATTGTAAAATCAGATTCAGGCAAATTGCATTTTTCTATTATTGTAAAAGCCCCAACAAAAGCTTTGGCATATACAAAATTAAAAAACCAGTTGCCGATAGTTAAAACATACCTGACGGACAAAGGTTTTGAGGATGTAGAAATAAAGCCAAGCAATGGCTATTATAACTATAAATATAACAATGTAACAGGAAACTATACAAACGAAGTTGATTCATATAATTTGTCTCAGCCGGTAGAAGTTAATTCTTCAGATGTGAACAAAATCAAAGAAGTTTCGTTAGATATACAGAACCTTTTAGAAAAAGATGTAGACATTGATAATTGTGATACAGCATATTTCTATTCAAAACTTTCTGACCTGAAGGTTGAGTTGTTAGAAGCTGCAACAAATGATGCAAAAGAAAGAGCTTCCGCAATGTTAAAGGCAACTCGCAATAAGGTTGGTAAGATTGAATCCGTAAAAATGGGCGTGTTCCAAATTACAGAAGTTGATTCAACAAACGTTTCTGATATGGGTATCAACGATACATCAACAATAGATAAAAAAGTAACAGCAGTTGCAAACGTGGTATTTAAAATAAAGTAATGGAGTGTAAATTATGAAAAAGAACTTAGTATTATTGGCATTGGTATTGGCTGGTAGTGTGATTGCGGCAAATGCATATCCGGGTGTTGACGTAACAGTCGGAGGAGCTCCTTTTCAGGTAATACAACAAAATGCTTTCCAAAAGACAGAACTTAACAATTACAAAAAATTTGAAGATGCTTTTGGCAAACCTGCTGAAAACTCAAAGGAAACTCCTGTTCAAATGAAAGAAGATTTCAAAAATAAATATGAATACGAAAATCGTCAGTCAAGATTTAGATTATTCAGAAGAAATACTGATGAAAATGGTGAACAAATTAATACAAATACCTCTAATATAAAATTTGTTCGTGATAAAGATGGCAAAACTATTATTAAATATGCTGACCAATAAGATTTAAACGAATAGTAAAAAGGCGGACTTTAGATACCTAAAGTCCGCCTTTATTATTGTGATATTATCCTATTTCAGGAACTTTAAAATCTGACTTTGGAACACCGTTTTCATCTTGTGTTAGAGGTTTTACCGGAGCTTTTTTTGGAGCCTGTGGTTTAATTGTTTTTATCTCTATTTTTTTTGGTTTTGGAATAACGACAGGGATTTGTTCATTTGTAGAAGTACTCTTGTCTTTTATTACTATTATTCCGCATATTGCTACTATTGCCAGAATTAATATTATTAAAATTGTTTTAGCTGGATTATTCATAATGTATTTCCTGTGTAATATTATAATAAAATGTTGTCGGAGAAGGGACTGTCTTGCTGCGCTCGCATTAAACGTGCCTGCGTGTTTTGCCTTTTGTGATTTAATCACTCGGCAAAAGCACTC
>JBGUSD010000227.1:0-5079 GCA_045132355.1 Candidatus Gastranaerophilaceae bacterium | reverse complement strand
ATAGAAAACCGAATAAAGTTGACCAGCAACTATAAAACTTGGGCCTGTGGCACTCTGCCGAACAAAACCTTCCTGTGGATGGTTTTGTGAGAGGGGTAGCGCAGACTGATAGAAAACCGAATAAAGTTGACCAGCAACTATAAAACTTGGGCCTGTGGCGCAGCGGTAGCGCAGAGGACTCATAATCCTTTGGTCGTGGGTTCGAATCCCTCCGGGCCCATTTTTTAGTGCTTTGTTATCTTCTAACAGTCAGTTTTTCTAATGCCCTTACAAATCTTACTATTTTTGCTTCAGTGTCTGCGGTTATTGAATCTACCATTATTGTTTTGCAGCCCAATCTCTGTCCGCACAAAACATCAGTTAGTGGTCTGTCACCTACAAAAGCACATGCCTTTGGATCTATATCATGTTCTTTTAAAAATTTTTCAGTTGCTTTTGTATCCGGTTTTTTGGCATTAAAAAGCAGGGGAAAATCAGATACTTCTTCAACTTTTGCTGCATATTCAGGGTTATTGTTATTTGAAACAACGGCTACAAAAAAGTTTTCCTTGACTTTTTTCAGCCAATCAATCATCTTATCTGAATATATACCGGATTTTGAAGCCATAAGAGTGCTATCCAAATCAAAGAGCATGCCTTTTATTCCTTCAGATTTTAAATCTTCAAGGTTAATGTCATATATGCTTTTAATATCAATATCGGGTTTTATAAACATTACTCTACCAACTCTTTAATACCCATTGTTCTTGCCATTCCGTATTTGTAATCTTCCGGATTTTTGTCAAATTTCATATAAAGTTCTGCATTAGTGTTTGCAACGTCAAGGCTGAAACCTTTTTCGTCCTGAATTTCCACAACTTTTGTCGTAAATTGTTCTTTGGGCGTGATAATTTCTATTTCATCACCGAGCAAAACCTTATTCTTTATTTTTACCAAATATCCTGTATCTGTTCTGTCTTTTATTTCAAACAGAAAATCAGCTCCTGCAAGACCTTTTGATAATTTATAGCTGTAACTGTCAGACTTGTTTTCCCCCAGTGCAAATCCTGTTGTATAACCTCTGTTTCCAACCTTTTGCAATTCAATAAAATATTTATGCAAATCTGCATTTGGGTTTTCTTTCAATTCGTCAAGTGCTGCCCTGTAAACTTTTGCAACACCTGAAACGTAATAAAGGCTCTTTGTTCTGCCCTCAACTTTAAGTGAATCAACTCCGGCATCTATAAGTTCTTTTAAATGTTCAACAAGACACAAATCTTTCGGGCTCAATATGTGAGAGCCTCTTTCATCTTGGTTAATTTCATAATATTCACCGGGTCTTGTTTCTTCAACAAGTTTGTAACTCCAGCGGCAAGGCTGAGAACAGTTTCCCAGATTTGATTTTCTCTCGCCGTTTGAAAAATAGTCGCTAAGCAAACATCTTCCGGAAAAAGATACGCATTGAGCACCATGAATAAAGCTTTCAAGTTCAATATCAGGGACTTGTTTTCTGATTTCTGCAATGTCTTTTATGGATAATTCTCTGGCTAAAATTACACGGCTTGCACCAAAATCTCTCCAGAATTTTACACTTTCGTAGTTGAGAGTGTTTGTTTGTGTGCTTATATGAAGCGGAGTGTCAGGCATGTATCGTCTGACTGTGTTTATAACTCCAAAATCACTTATTATAAGTGCATCAGGGTTAGAATCTTTTATTTCATCCATTGCACCTTCAAGAAGTTTTATATCGTTGTTGAAGGCAAAGATGTTTAATGTCAGATAAGCTTTTGCACCTAATGTATGTGCCAAATCGATAGCTGATTTCAAATTTTCAAGGGTTATAATTTCCCCTTTTCTCATTGCTCTGAGGCTGAAGTCAACTACTCCTAAATAAACAGCATTTGCGCCGTATTGAATTGCATATTCAAGTTTTTCCAAATTGCCTGCCGGCATTAAAAGTTCTACATCTCGCATATTAGAATAATAACCAAAAGGATATAAATAATCAACCAATTAGGTGATGTTCGAAATTGATTTATGTAGAAAATAGAATATATAGAGAGTTTATTGGAGAGAAAAATGCAAACAATAGAAAATGCTGCAACCACTATTAAAGAAATTTGGCAATATCAACACCCCGTTATGCACACTTGGTTTGTTTTGAGTGCGGCATCTCTGTTTTCTATGTTTGCTGTTTTATATTTTGTGATTTAAGTCGTGATATAATTATTGCATGAGAAATTTTCGTGTAATTATTGGTTATACAATATTGGTATTGATTGCGCTTAGCATGTTGTATCCGTTTTTTGCAATGGTGAATTTATCCTTTGTAAGCAACAATGCTATTTTTTCTCAGGCAGGGAGAATATTTCATTCCCCGTTGACTGTTGAAAATTACGTCAATGTGTTTGAGGAAATTCCATTATCGACATATTTTATGAACAGTTTGATAGTTGCAACGATTACAACTCTTGGTCAGGTGGTAATTGCTGCAATGGCCGGTTATGCTTTTGCAAGGCTAAAATTTCCGCACAGGGATTTGATATTTCTTATAATTTTGATTACTATGCTTGTTCCGCCGCAGGTAAATATTATTCCTCTATTCTTTTTGATGAGGGAATTGCACTTGATAGATACGTATCAGGCTCTTATTCTGCCGGGATTGTTTGGCGGATTCGGGGTATTTATGATGCGGCAGTATTTTTTAGGGTTGCCCAAAGATTTGGAGGAATCCTCTAAAATTGACGGATGTACCGTGTTTGGAACATTCTTTAAAATTGCTCTGCCGTTGGCTGTTCCTGCATTGGCAACTCTTGCAATATTTACGTTTGTCTCTACGTGGAACAGTTTTATGTGGCCGTTAATTGTTACAAACTCTGAGGGAATGAGAACATTGCCTGTCGGACTTGCGATATTTAAAGGAAGTTTTAGAGAAATTACGCTGTGGGGTGAACTTCTGGCATGTTCTGTAATCTGTACACTGCCTGTTGTCGGAGTATTTTTGTTGGGTAAAAAGTATTTTATAAATGATATTTTACAAGGCGGTGTAAAAGAATAGATAAGCAAAGCGCCTGAATGATTTCACTCAGGCGCTTTTTTATTGTTTATTGACTACGCTTTTTATTTGAATTTTGCAATCAGGTTTTTTATACCGTTAGTAGCTTTTTGTCCAAATGGGCTGTTTTTGAATTTGTCAACTATATTTTTGCCAAAATCATATATTTTATTTGCGGTTTTTGTTTGTGATAATTTTTCGAAGTTTTTATGAACAAAATTTCTTCCTTTTTCTATTGCAGGTTTTGCAGCTTCTTCAACTTTTGCGGCACTTTTAAATATTTTCTGACCGAATTTGCTTACTTTAAATTTGTCCACAAAAGGTTTTATTGCGGTTTTAGCTTTATCTAATACTTTTTTACCGGCCGGGGTCTTAAGTAGAGTTACTGTTGCTAATGCAGCAATAGCTGCACCAAGAAGTCTTCCGGCAGTATTTTTCTTTTTAGCCTTTGCTTGTATTGATTCAAAATAATCATTTTCCTGTTGCAAATTAACTTTTTTTGCATGTTTTCTGGCAACGTAGATTCCTGTTAATCCGCCCAAAGCACCTAATGTTGTATACTTAACTAATTTAACAGCATTAACGTTCATAATTTAATTACCCCTTTCATGATAAAAAATTCTTACCCCTATGTTTTTATAAAGGAAATTTTTTGAAAGGAATTGCTTATTTGTAAATAATTGTAAATTGTATTTCTAGAATAAATTGGCAAAAAGCCCCTCAACTTCAGGGAAAGAAATATTAACCCAGTCGAAATCTTTTATTAAAATATCGTTTTCAGACACAAGTCCCGCAACAAACAAACTCATCGCAAGTCTGTGATCTTTGTAACTTTCGACCTCAATTCCACCGCAAAGCGTTGTTCTTCCGTTGATTATCATACCGTCAGGAGTTTCTTCAATATCTGCGCCTAATTTCTTCAATTCGGCTACAACGGCTTTAATTCTGTCAGATTCTTTGTTTCTCAAGTCCTGTGCGTCTTTTATGACGGTTGTTCCTTCTGCTTGGGTTGCAACAACTGCAAGGACAGGAATTTCATCAATCAGTCTTGGAATTAAATCGCTTGAAATTTCCAAAGCCTTTAATGTGGAATATTTTATCCTCAAATCTCCAACCTTTTCGCCTGAAATTGTCCGTTCATCAAGAACTTCAATATATGCTCCCATTTGTTTCAGGACGTCAATTATGCCTGTTCGGGTAGGGTTCAGGCCCACATTTTTTAATATAATATCAGAATTCGGAACAATAAGGGCTGCCGCTATAAAGTATGCGGCACTTGATATATCGCCTGCAATTTCGATAACTTTTGGCTCAAGTTCGGATTTTTGAATTGTTGTTTTAACGCCACTGTATAGGATATTTGCCCCCATATATTCAAGCATTAATTCCGTGTGATTTCTGGATAAATACGGCTCTATCACTGTTGTCGTGCCGTTTGCGAACAAACCTGCCAAGAGAATTGCAGATTTGACCTGCGCAGAGGCGATAGGCGAATTGTAAGTGATTCCGTTGAGTTTTGTGCCTTCAATTTTTAAAGGTGCTTTGTTGTTATCAGAAGCAATCTTTGCACCCATAAGTGAAAGCGGCTCTATTATTCTTTTCATCGGTCGTTTTGAAAGACTTTCATCACCGATTAGTGTTGACGCGAAATCTTGACCTGCAAGAACACCGGACATTAATCTCATTGTTGTGCCGGAATTACCGCAATTTAGAGTGCCTTTTGGCGGTTGTAATTTGCCGGATGATTCTATGGTTATATCAGAACCGTTAATTTGGATATTTGCCCCCAAAGCTTTGCAGATTTCAAGTGATGAGTGCGGGTCTTTGCCTGAAGAAAAGTTTTTTATTATGGATTTGCCATTTGCAAGCGTTGAAAAAATAACTGCCCTGTGTGAAATTGATTTGTCCGCAGGAATTAAAACTTCGCCTTTCAAAGGAGTGTCCGCTTTTGAAACTTTTTTATCCATAAATCTATATTAACATATTTTTTTGTGTTAGGATATATGTAAAGACTGTCAGCTAAAAATATAAGTGATAGCATTGAT
>JBGUSD010000226.1:0-3044 GCA_045132355.1 Candidatus Gastranaerophilaceae bacterium | reverse complement strand
ATCGTTCATTTTACTTCTCCACTGTTAGACTGCCTTTTAGTATAAGAGGGTCAGTCCAATACTTAATAATCTCGTCTTGCGTTACATTGTGTATAACGTCGAACGACGCCAGGTAACTCATTTCGCCATTATACCCGTCTTGTTGGAAAGGTACAGACGTAATAGTTCTATCCGATGGTAACAATTGGGATTGATATTCAGCAAAATTATCCTGAACATCTATTCTTTCATCCCAAAATAACGTAGAACAAGCCCATTTCTGAGCATTTTTTCCTACGAATTGTATCTTAACAGAAGATAATAACGTTGCAAAGTGTCTAGTTACATCTTCTTCTACGCCATTATCGTTCGGTTCTTCTTTATTATAAACATCTATTGTGAAGTTTGTCACCCTTTTTGTTGATTTTTCAAGCCAAAAAATGGCATAAGTGGCTGCATTACAGTCTAAAGAAGGGTTCAAGAAGTTACCTTTTCGGGGAATAATATACTTTAAGTTCTTCTCCCACTTCTCTCCAAAGAGATTTTTTGCTATCAATTCACCTAAAGTTACGTTATCTAACACCATTTCTGTTACTCTCCATACTCAGGATAGCAGATTATAGCGTCTGCTAATTGCCCCGTTGCTACCAAAGGGGTATCACTTCCTTCTCCGGCCGCTTCCTTTCTTTGCACAGTCATAGGTTTAAGCCTTGCTAAACCCAATTTATCATTAATCAGAAGTTCTCTAGATACTTGTTCTACTTTACTAGAAAAACCATTCCAATCTACATACATTCCGTTTTCAGTACACGAAATATAACCTTTTAAGATTTTGGACAATTTCTTTCTGTACTCGCCCTTATCCATCATGGACTTTTCTTCATCCATAAAAGGTCTACCTTCGGCACTTACAATCAATGCAAGTTCATAGTTTGAACCTTGAAATCTTGTATATAACCCCCTATGGTGCTGTGTATCTGCAACTGTAACAACCATTCTTGCATTGTTTATTACAGAGGTTTTCTTCTTAAATGCTCTTAAGTTTACAGATACATCTTCATCCATTAAAAGTTACCGCCTATAATTTCATCATCGTTTTCTTTTGTTCCGTCATTACCGATAATCTTATCGACTCTCGTTTCCCAAAATCCACCTTCTCTTACGAACGTAGAAGTTTCCATAGGTCTATAAAGTTCATCATCAATCTTTATAAACTCGTTCTCCAAAATCAGTTTCTGAGAAGTCCATACATAATAAGACTTTTCAATGTCCATTACGGGCAACTGTTTATATCTGTATTCATCAACATTTGCTTTTCGAGATTGTCTGATAGCGTTTATTTTGCGTGAAAATGTTAATTCATATCCGCTATCTCTGAGAGTCTTATACTTGTATATTTCAAAGGTTTCCATAAGTTCGGGGAAGAAACCTAAAAACTCACCGTAAACTCCGCCCATTGTTAAGCCCCATATACACCCATCATTTCAGGTGCCGACCTAATCATACTTGCCGCCTTGATGCCAAATTGGTTTGTAGCTAATTCGTCATATCCTTCCGGCATATTTAATCTTCTGAACTGTAATTGAATTGATTTAATACTCTTTGCAGATAATGGCATACCGCCTTGACCCATTACTCCGCCAACCAATCGTGTTGGGTACATATCTGCCAAATACCACGCAATTAAAAGTGAGAAAATCACTTCCCTTTTTTTGTATTTCACATCTTCGGGAAGGACTTCCCACAATTCAAATACGCCGTACCACTTGGTTGTAACGAAGTCCTTTGCTTCATTAAACTCTTCTTCCGTGAGATTATCAATGTATCTTTTATACTGAAAGTTTACGAGTGCCAATGCTGGTACGGTCATATATCCACCTTCCTACTTCTTTGAAGATTTCTTCTTTGATGTAGGCTGTTCTTCGTCAATTTCAACTGTAGACTCGGTATCGATTTCTTTGTCTACATCCTTTCCGCTTGCTTCGGCATATTCAAGTTTTCCGTTTGCCTTTGCAAGTTCAGCCTTAAGTTTTGCAATTTCTGCATCTTTTTCTGCAATTTCTTCGGCTGCAGAGATAAGGCTTTTTGGCTTGTTTTCTGTAACCAATACAAGTTTATGTTCTGTCAAAGACTTAAACTGAAAGTCAGCCTTAAGTTCTTCCAGCTTATCTTCTTCAATAGCCATAGCAGACTGTTTTTTGAGTACAAGACCTGTAATGAACTTGTATGACATAGCGGTGTTATTTACCAAATATTTCATTTCATTCCTCCAAAATAAAATCTAACACGCTACCCTATTTCTAAGATAGCGTGTTTTTTCAATCAGATATTACTGTACGCCGAAGCCTGAGTAAACCTGAATTGCTTCTGTAACAGGTGCAAATACACCAGCATAACGACGAAGCATACGATGCTGAGTATTAATCTGTCCAGGGATAACCGGATAGATATACTCTTTAAGTGGCATACCCTGCAAGATAACGTTCTTGCGAGTGTCACTTGGACCAAGACCAACTTCCGGTGCAGTGATGATCATATAGTCATAACTGTTAGGGTTGAAGTCTGTGTTTGCATCGAGCATTGGGTCTGCGTAGAACTCTACCTTTGGAATTGAACCCTTCTCTGTAATTCCGGCAACGAAGTTCTTGTTGAAGATTGCCAATACTGACTCAGCATTGTAATTGTCTGAGTAAGGCATACTTGCGAGCAAGTTGTAAGCCTTTGTAGAAAGACCAACCTTACAATGGTCGAACTTGTTGAAACTTGAAGAGAAGAATGATTCAACTGCTCTTGCGAGAGCCTGATAAGCAGTAGAACCCTTTGTTGTGTTTGAAGGGTCTGCAGCAATAGCTGCCATATCTGCACCAACTGTCCAAGAAGTTACTGCGTTTACGTTGAACAAACCGATAGTGTTTGTGTCTGCGTTTCCGTAGTATGTGAGATAGTCAGTGAGCATCTGCAATACGTAGTTTGCATATTTAATCTTGCCCTGAATGAGTTTGTTGCCAAATGGGTTTCCGTTACCCATCTTAGCACCTTCAAGCTCTTCCATAGTCAATGTGTAT
>JBGUSD010000225.1:0-7791 GCA_045132355.1 Candidatus Gastranaerophilaceae bacterium | reverse complement strand
TAAGGTTTTTCTTATCTGATTTGTCAATATTTGATGCGGTAAACGGAACCTGATTAAAGTTATGACGACCAAAGTTTGGCAAGATTTTTTCTGAACCGTTATCCAAATATTTTTCAAAATCTTTTGCATACTTTGACAACATACCTCGGATAATCTGCATTTTGCCGCCAAAAGATTGCGTTTCAACCGCAATTAAATTCTCCTGCAAATTCTTTTGTATGTCAGCTTCCTTACGTTTTACCCAGATATCTTTGTACCCGTCAGAGAATGTTTTTCCCATAAAAGCCATTGCCGTAAGGCCCAAAACTCCTGTGGCAGCAATAACTGTTGCCCTGTTAGGATTTTGAATCATCTGGTAAATTGCCTGAGTTGTTTCCTCATTTAGTGAAACATTACGGGTTACTGTCGGAAGCCATTTTTCTTTTGCCAAATCCGTTGCAATTCTTGCGCTGCGCTTTACAAATGCAGATGCAATCGCAACAACAGACATAACCCCCAACGACAATGCCGTTATCGGAATAAGGCTATTATTTTTCTTGGTATTTTTCTCATACAATTTGTCCGGCATTTTTGTATCATCTGATATTAACATTGTGTTATATGAATCAGACAAATCGTAACCATCTTTTACAAATGTATTAACAATCACACCCTCTTTGACAGACAAATTCGTCTTTTTCTGAGAGGTTGTCATATTTCTTTGTTGTCTTGTACTTTCTGCATCAAGCAGCGGATTTATTCTCGTCATTGTTCCTCAATTTCCTACACAATTTGTGTATAAAAGTTTTTAATTCAAAAGTTCTTTTTGCTTCATCAATTTTTTTATCTTCATCATCTGCGTTCAACGTTTCAAAAATTGCAAATAGGGATTTTATTTTCTTTTTAACATCATTCACAATATCGGCAGCTTTTTTCGCCACAAAAGCCTTAGCCTCACCATATACTGCAGTCAGTTTATCTGAAATATCAACAAATTTTTGTCCAATATTTTGCACAAGGTTTGAAACGCTTGAAACCACAGTGGTTATTAAATTCAAACCGTTTACGACAACAGCTTTTGTAAATATTGCAAGGGGTTTACCAATTATTGGCGGCATATTACTCTGAACCATCTGCGCAAATACTGCGGCCCTGTGTACCGCATTCGATATTACCGAATTAAACTTTGCCAAAGCGGAAATTCTGTTTTGAAAATCCGCTTCGCGCTCTTGTCTGTGCATTTTTTGCGCACGAAGCATCCTGCCTATTGCCGCACACTCATTCCAGCTCATTTCTCCCGGTTTTGCAGAAAAATCAGCCTTTTTGGAACTTCCCATGCCGCCGCTGCAAATCGGACAAGCGCCGGCAGGCAATCCATGCGGACAAGTTCCTATATTTGATTTTTGAGTGTTCAGTGTTCCTAATTTCATTGAGTCCTCACAAAACAGAGGACGGCTAAAACACTACACTCCCAATCTGCACGTGGTAAGTGTTGTTATGAGCATTCCGACTATTACGGTTGCGGCTACAGCCGGAGATTTCCACTCCGATTTCCTCTATTTAAAAGAGATTTTAAAATAACCTCAACTCTATTGTCAAATTATTATGTGCAAATGTTAAAATTAAAAGGCTCTGTTATTTCAGAGCCCGTACAAGTGTTCAAGGTGGTCTTGAACTTTAAGTGTAGACAGTAAATTTTGTTAGACTAGTCTAACTTTATCATCAAAAAAATATTTTGTCAATATATTTTGATAAAGTCCTGTATTTTTTTCAGATTCTTGTCAGAAATCAAATGTTCTACGGCGCACGCAAATTCTGATGCATTGTCAAGTCCGAGAATATCGCCGAAGAACTTATTCAAAACAGTATGTTTTTGCAGAATTTTTTTGCCTGCTTTTTCACCTTCCGCTGTCAGCATAATGGGAGCATACGGAGTGTAATCTACGAACTTTTTGGCAGCAAGCTGATTTAGGGCTGAAGTAACAGAAGCCTTTTTAACATTTAGATTTTTGGCAATTTCAGTAACCTTGGCATGTCCGCTTTTTGAAACTTGCACATATATTTCTTCCAAATAATCTTCTAAACTGCGAGATAGTTTTTCCATAGAGATTATTATAGCATAAAATTTAACAATCACTTGCAAATTTTACATGAGGCGAGTAATATAGAAGGTATAGTTTTCTACAGGAGTATAAATGACAACCACAAAAGAAAAAACTCAAGAACATTTATATTGTGATGTACCTCCGACAAAATTAAGGGGGAAGGATGAAAAATTCAAACCTGCCAAAACAAGTAAGTTTTGGTTGTTCATTGCCAGCTTGGCATTTTTTAATATGCTCCAGAACAGATTTGTTGCCTTTAGATATAAAGGGGTAGAAAATTATAAAGAGCGTGATGAAAAAGTTCCGACAATTTTATTTTCACCACATTGCAATTGGTGGGACGGAATTGTAATGTACAATATTTGCCACAGAATCTGCCATAAAGAAATTCGTTTAATGGTTGAAGAATTGAACAGATTTCCGATTTTGGCACATGGGGGAGCATATTCGGTTAATAAAAAATCTCCGCAATCGGCTATGAAGGCTCTAAAATATTCTGTTGAACTTTTAAGTGATTTGAGAAATATTTTGTGTATATTTCCTCAAGGAATAATCAGACCGCCTCACTATAGACCAATCGAATTCCAGACAGGGCTTGCATACATTGCAGAAAATGCAGTTAAAAAATATGGTAAAGTGAACCTTATTCCTCTGGCTGTCGATTATGTTTTCTTGAGAGATAACAG
This sequence comes from Candidatus Gastranaerophilaceae bacterium, assembly GCA_045132355.1. Lineage (GTDB taxonomy): Bacteria > Cyanobacteriota > Vampirovibrionia > Gastranaerophilales > Gastranaerophilaceae > SIG32. The sequence continues at coordinate 5,021 of JBGUSD010000225.1, read as the reverse complement.
ACCGGAAGTTTTGGTTGAATTCGGCAAACGAATAGAGTTGTCTGATTCAACAATTGACAGAAAAGAACTTACACATATGTTTGAGAATGCTATGACAGAAGTTTGTGATAATCAAATGAAAGATATTTCAGCCGGTAACATAGAAGATTACGAAATCTTATTCAAACAGCATCTGAAATGGTACAGAAGAATTGAACAAAGATTAAAGAGTATTGACCTTCCTGATGTTGCAAGGGTATAAAAAACCTCCTTTTTGGGAGGTTTTCTTGTCATTTATGTATTTACGCTTCGTATCTCGTGAAGGATCTATCGATATTTGACTTGAGTACGGATTTAATTGATTCGTATTCCGTTGTAAGTGAAGAAATTTCCGTATCAAGGTTTTTCATTTTTAGGTCAATAATTTCTTCTTTATGATTAATCTTTTGTTTTTCGGTATTGTACTTCGCTTCAGCCTTTGCTATTGCCTCATCATCGGTAATCTCTTTTATGAAGGTATTTGTTGAATACAAACCTTGTGCGTACATACCGTCATCCTGACAGGTTGCAATGAATATCATTCCGTTTTGAAGCATTTGCTGTAGATAGCCTTTGTCAGTAATGTTATTGTTTTGAACCCAACCGCGAGTACAGATTTGGTTGAATAATGCATCATAGAAGCCGGAATTTAAAACCTGATTTGAGTTCAAACCTTCTTCTGTAACTATATTGAACTTGAAACCATCATTAATTAATTTACTATCTGCGACAGTTCTGTTACCGGCGTTATCACTAACACGATATTCACTATTGTTAACACCTTCGATTGCTTGAGCAAAGTATGTCAAGAAGGCTTTTGCAATGTTAGAGATATCCACAGATACACCATCACGAATTGCATGTCCAAACCATTGCCAAGCCGTGTTATCTACAGTTGTAATACCTATATAATCACTTGTATTATAACCGAGGTTTGTACCCCAAAGATTACCACCACCATGTCCGCCTGGTGAATATTCCTTTTCGTTCATACAACGAATCATTATGTCGTTGTGTTCTTCATATCTACCTGCTTTAGCTTTGAAACTTCTGGCACTGTTATCTGTAGTTTTTCCATCCATATTCAACAAATTTCTACACATTGCTTCTGCATAGTCAAGTGCATTTGTAGTAGCTACATCTCCGGGAACTTGGAGCATGCTTTCTAATCCGCTAAAAAGTTCATCCCAAATAGGCAGGTTCTGCACGTTTCCAGCAGTTTGCTTCATTATACGGCCATCGTCATCCCCGTTGGCCCAAGCTCCTTGATGTTGAATAAGTAATTGATATTGCCCTTCTAAAATTTCTATTATTGAATAGTTTTTATTTTTCAGGTTATCAGATTCAGGACCGTTACGAAGTTTTACTAGTTCTATCGTCTGACGTCCTCCAGTAGTTTTACCCAAACGCGATCTCAATGTATCTTCATCATAACTAATAACCGGTGAAGAACCACTTTCCTTGTAATAATCAATCAATTCAGACAGGGTCATCTCTTCTGTTTTTGTTGTAACAAGAGCTCCGGCATTACCCATACCTATATCTTGAGAATATTGAACACCTTGCAATGTTGTTGCTGTGGACTCAGTAATAACCCCTGCAAGACCCATCCCCTTATAGAAGTCATTTCTCATAGTAGATGACGGCAAGCAGCCCAGGCCTTCTCTTGGAATACCTGCTGCCATAGCTGCTTGTGCTAAAGCATCACTCAAAATAACTTTGCCTGATGCATCTGTTGATAGTATAGGCATATAGCCGTTAATCTCACTAGGCGTCATCATCAAACCATATGACAACATATCACCCGTGCCATTTCCATAAAAATCATATATCAATTTTGTTTGATTCAAAGCATTCTGATATTCATTTGAAATATCAGTCATTTCACGAGAAAGTGCAATTTTTTCATGAGAATATCGCATAGACTGAAATTCACAGTCAGATTTTCTGGATGTTATGGTTAATAATCTAGCTTGTGCTGCTGATAATCCCATTGCTAATTCCTTTCAAGTTTTCCTTTCATGAAGGATTACGGCACATATGTGCATGAACTTTAGACTTTTTACATGTTTTTGTAACATTTGTTAACAATTAATTTACGGTGAATGGTGAGTAGGGAATTGTCCTTTTCTGCCTTCGGCAATAATGGCTTACCTTCCTACCTTCATACCCTCCTGTACCGGAGGAGAGTTTTTTTGGATTGCTTCGCTTCGCTCGCAATGACGTGGAAAGTTAAGACGATAAGACGTTAAGTGCTTTACAATAAAAATTGTCCCCGCCCTTGAGGAAGGGGTGGATGTTTTCTGCCTTCGGCAATAATAGCTTACCTTCCTACCTTCTTGCCCTCTTGCCCTCTTGCCCTCCTGCCTTCTTACCTTCCTACCCTCCTATCCTCTTACCCTCTGGCCCTCCGGACTTCTAAGAAACAACTTGATTTTTTATAAATATACATTAAATGATTGATGTTAAGTATTAAATAATACTCTATTGTAGAAGTGGGGATAATTATGAGTACTCAGACTTTAAATTCCATAGCTTCAAAAGAATTATACACCCAGTACAGTTGGTACAAAGATACTTTTGCACCGGCAGTACAGAAAGCTTGTGATGAATTTTTTCTGCCGGGATTTAGGTTTGATTTAGTCGGAATAAGCAAAAATATAAACGTATTGATGAACAAAGATTCTTATTTTGTTACAAAAATAAGGATAAACAAAGATTATGATATGTTCTTCAGAAGTTCTGAACAAGCAGTATCAATAATTTTGGACAAAGCTTTGGGGAAAACAAACAAGGTCTTTAAGCTGAACAAAATGACTGACCTTGAGGCAAAAATTATTACCTCATTTAACGATTATATGTTCGGTCTTATTTCAAATATAATCCAAGATCCGCCTGCGACAGAACTTAAGAGAACGAATTTTGATGTAATTAATCTGACCTTTGTTATAAAAAATATTGAAGAAGAAATTGCAGGGCGATTCATTATGTCCCTGCCTGCAGCATTATTGAAGCCTGAAAGCATTCAGCCTAAGGGCGGAAGGTTTGAAAATACCACATTCAGCAAAAGTTTATTAGACGTATCAATAAAAATAGGCTCAACAAGATTCACAATGTACGAACTTAAAAATCTTGATCTTGAAGATATTGTTATTTTTGATAACAGTAACGTAAAGAAAATGACCTTGGTTATTGATGATTACGAAAAAGAAATTAATTTACGCCCAAATATGGGACTTATAACACCTGTTGAAAACAATGGAGGAGATAATATGGGAGCTGACAATTTATGGGACAGTATCGAAGTTGAAATGAATGCACAGTTCGATGCCGTTAAGATAACTCTCGGGGATCTTAAAAACATAGAAGAAGGAAATGTCGTAGATTTAACATCAATTTATGACAACAGAGTAACCTTAAGCGTTGAAGACAAGATAATTGCAAAAGGTCAGCTTGTCATTGTAAATGACAGATACGGCGTAAAAGTTGATGAGGTTCTGACTCAAGAAAAAGATTCTGCGGCGGCGCAAAGCACTCCTGCAGGTGACGATGACGGCTTTGATGATGATTATCCTGCCGTTGATGAAGTACCTGCAGAAGGAATGACAGAAAATGCTGAGGGTGCACCGGCAGCCGGAGCAACTGACGAAGATGAATTCGATTACAGTGACTTTGAACTTGATGATGAAGATATTTAATAATAGATAATTTGTAATTTATTTTGTAGAGGATCAGACTTATGGGTGGATATATAGCAAATTTTACAGTTTATACTATGGCAATGTTAGGATTAATCTTCTTTGCCCTTTTCACATACAAGAAATTTTTCTGCGGAAATAGTTTTGGCAAAAAATCAAATTTTCTTGGAATTGAGGAAAGCATTAATCTTGCACCAAGGAAAAATCTATACGTTGTAAGGGCAGGTAAAGAGAGATTTCTTATAGCTTCTGACGTTGACAAAACAAGCCTTATCTCAAAACTTGAGGACGGCACTAAACCAAAACGCACAGATGTTACTGCTGAAGAATTGCCAGTAATCGTTGATTTTCCGCAAAAGGAAAAACCAATACTTAAAGAAATGCTAAAAAAGATAAATGAGATATAAGGACAAAAAATGGAATCAGTTATAAAAGATATAAATCCTGTATTACAGATGTTAATAGTAATGACGGTATTTTCATTAATACCGCTTGTATTCTGTTGTATGACAAGTTTTTTGAGATTTGTAATAGTATTTTCAATGCTTAAAACTGCAATGGGTACTCAACAAGTTCCGCCGTCAATAGTAATTATCGGACTTGCAATGATATTGACATTTTTCACCATGGGGCCAACTTTCTCTAAAATGTATGAACTCGGCTCGGTTCCGTATCAAAAAAATCAAAACATGATAGAGGCCATAAACGAGGGGTCAAAACCGTTGAAAGAATTTATGATGAAACAAACCAGAGAATCAGATTTGGCATTTTTTGTAGAGCTTTCACATAAAGAAGCCCCTAAAACCCCTGAAGAAATAACAATATGGCAAGTTGCACCTGCATATATAATAAGCGAACTGAAAACAGCTTTTGAAATAGGGTTTATAATATTTGTACCATTCATTGTTTTAGACCTTGTTGTTGCAAACATATTGCTGGCATTAGGTATGTTCATGTTGTCACCGACAATCATTTCATTACCGTTTAAGCTGCTGATATTCATTGCCGTTGACGGATGGGCCTTGATAGTTCAGGGTTTGGTAACAAGTTATAATTGAGGTTGAGTTATGGAACTATTAATAGAATATTTAGCAAGAGGATTTTTAGTAATGTTATCAATATCAATGCCGTGCGTACTTGTAGCCGCAGGTATTGGTCTTGTTGTTGGTATTTTACAGGCAGTAACTCAGGTTCAGGAACAAACAATAGCCGCAGCGCCAAAGATTTTGGGTGTATTTTTGGTAATCATAATTGGCGGTGTCGGATTTATAAGAATTTTAACAAACCTGTATACAGACGGGATGG
>JBGUSD010000224.1:0-3748 GCA_045132355.1 Candidatus Gastranaerophilaceae bacterium | reverse complement strand
CCAACGTTTTTGGTTATCTTTTTTTGTTTCAACAGCTTCAGATTGTTCTGCTTCTTTTGCAGCCATTTCTTCCTGCAAATCTTCATTAAGCTGTTCTTCCATTGATTTTTCTTTCTTTGCCATAAGCCACCTTTATTTTATAAAGCTAAATATGCCTTTAAATATAATATCCATCAAATAAATTGCTACCGTAAATACAAACACGATTACGATTACAAACAGAGTTTCTGAAACTATTTGTTTCTTTTCAGGCCAGCTGATTTTGCCCCATTCTGTTCTTACGCCTCTGAAATATGTTTGCATTGAATTGATAAATTTATCCATATTTTTTTCCTTATATTAATTCGCGCCCTGAAGGACTCGAACCCTCGACATCCGGTTTTGGAGACCGACGTTCTACCAACTGAACTAAGGACGCATAAAAGCTATAAGCAGTTATGCAGCTAGGCGGCTAAGCTTATAAAACTGCTTAGCTGCATTTAGTTCAGCTGCTTATTTTGTTTCCTTGTGAGTTGTGTGTTTCTTACAAGTCGGACAGTATTTAGAAAGTTCTAATCTGTCTTTAATGTTTTTCTTGTTTTTTACTGTTGTGTAGTTCCTTTCCTTGCAATCTTCACAAGCTAGAACTACCATTCTGTCGTTTTTTCCTTTGATACCCATTTGTTTATTTCCTTATTTTTATTGTATTTTCTGAATTTAGAGCCCTTTTTAAAATAGAATGTGAGGTCTTCACATTCTACTTTTTCGGCTTATACTTTTATGATAAATCAAACAAAATAAAAAGCAAACAAATTGTAACAATTCAGACATAAAAAATGCCGACACCATGCCGGCATTTTTCAAAATGCTTTAAAAATTTAGTATGAAGTTGGGGTTCTTTGAGAATCATATGCCCCAAGGGAATCTGTTCTAAGTTTTTCCATATAAACCTGACCATTTTTAACAACTTGTTGAAGTTGTGTAAGATTGCCCTCAAGGTTTGTCAGAACTTGCTCTACGTATAGTTCTGCACCTTCTCTTGTCTTCATGGCTTCTTCTCTTGCCTGATGACGAACACTCTCAGCTTCTTCCAAAGCTTTTCTCTTAATTTCTTCACACTCTTCTTGAACTTGAGCTCTGATTCTATTGCCTTCTCTTTCCAAAGCTTTGATAAAATCAGCTTCAGACAGTTTTCTGTCGGCTTCTCTTTGAGCTTCAGAAACTATTTTGTCGGCTTTTTGTTGAGCTTCAATTTGCAGTTCTTCTCTTCTTCTCAAAAATGCTCTTGCTTCTTGTACTTCTACAGGAAGTGATGCATATATTCTATCAATTAATGTTTCAATCTCTCTGGTTTTAACTATCGTATATTTTCTCGGAATAATCGGGAAACCCTCTTCCAAAGAGATTTCTAACATTTTTAGTAAATCATATACTCCATTTTGTTGCATAATATCCCCACATGCCTTTCTCATGAAAAATTTTAACCCACTCATATGGGCATGTCAAATAATTCAATAAATTTTAAAATATAACTTAACGATTTATCAAATATTCAAAAACAGGCTTAGGAACAAACTTTGAAATGTCTCCGCCATTCAATAAAATTTCTTTTATTGTACTTGATGATATGAAATTGTATTCCGGTTTTGTTATTAAGAATACCGTTTGAAGATCTTCACAAAGTGCACTATTGGTCTGAGATAATTGCATTTCGTATTCAAAATCGGATACCGCACGCAAACCTCTTATCAAAACTTGAGCACCCTGTTTTTTTGCATATTCTATTGTCAAACCTTCAAAACTATCCACCTCAACGTTTGGCATTCCTTTAACACTCTCTTTTATAAGGTTTAAACGTTCTTCAACTGACAAAAAACCATGCTTTTCTGAATTTCTTGCAACTGCTATTATAACTTTATCAAATATATTTGAGGCTCTGTTTAGTATATCTAAATGTCCGTTTGTTATAGGATCAAAACTTCCCGGATAAATCGCTACTTTCATAATTTTCCCTTTCGCAAAATATTATAACATGAAAAAAGACACCCTCTTTTGAGAGTGTCTTTTTAATATTTTTTTCAAAGACTACTTAAGTCTTACACTAACTGAAGTACCTTTCTTAGAAATTTCAACTTTGTCTTCTCTTGCCAACCAGCCAAGACCTAAGTCTGCAAAGTTTCCTTTAAGGTCTAATTCTTTTTTCATTTTTGAGAATGTAGTTTCCCCGTTGCTGTTCAAATAGTTATAGATTTCTCCAGCTGATACTCCGATTTGGTCTAATAATTCTTGCATTTTTGCCTCCATGTTTTATTATCAATATTAATCTTAACTTATATAATTATAATAGAATAACAAAAAATAAAATGCAATAGTGTAACAGATTTAGTTTTGGTATGATATTTATGATAAAATACATTAAGAGGGGTATTTATTTTGATAGTTGAAGGCACAACGAGCTCTGATAAAACCGATATATTGATTCGTCAATATGTTCAATTGTTAAATTCCGGAGTTAATGCATCAAAAATTTTGGTACTTGTTCAAAACTCCAGGCTAAAAAACATGTTTATTGAAAAAACTCTTAATCTTTTAAATATAAATGCAACAGAAAAGCTTCAGGTATATTCATTTTTTGGTTTGGTTTACAACACCGTATCAGATAATTGGGCTTTTTTAGAAAGCAGAAATACCTATGATAATTCCAAAATACTACCGAACCTTACAGGTCTTGAAATATCACAATATATTCTGAAAGAAATATTGAAGGAGGTTCCTTTTAAAGGATACAATTCAAAAAAATCTCTCTTAAACCAATTATTCAGAAGATATTCGCTTATTGTTCAAAACAACCTGACAGAAAAAGAGATAGAAGAAAGGTCAAAAATATTAAAGGAAGGCTTTGCAGATGATGCAAAACTTGCATTAAAAAAACTACTAAAAGATACTCTTTCTCTGAGGGATTTTGACTATCTCAGACAAACTCTCGTATTCAATTTTATATACAAAAATACAGAATACTTTTCAAATATAGAATACCTGATCCTTGATGACGGAGATGAAATCACCCCCGTATGTTTTGATTTCATAAGCTATTTAGCACCGCAACTGAAAGATGTTTTTATTGCTTTTGACAGAATGGGAGGAAGCAGAGCGGGGTACTTGAGTGCCGACAAAAATGCCGTTTGGGAATTTGAAAAACTTTTCAATCAAACGGCACAAACGATTGAGACAAAATCAGCACTAAAGCATGATGCTCAAGCCGTTTTTAACAACGTAATAAATGAAAAAACAGAAAAGTTGAAACATTTTACACTAAAATCTCCGTCAAAAAGAGCCACTATGCTGGATTTGGCTATAAAAAAGATTGAAGAATTGCAAAAGCAAAAAGTTAAGCCTTGTGAGATTTCAATTATAACCCCAATCGTAGACGATATGCTCAAGTTCACCTTAAAAGAGAATATAAAATCAAATCTTTTATTCATATCCGGAAATGAAAAAATAATTCAAAACAGACTCGTACAAACCTCACTGACTATTCTTAAGCTTAATACAGAATTAAAAAACTCCGTAGATGAATTTGAAATCCGTGTTATATTGTCAAATTTTTTGAGAATTCCCGTAAAGTATTGCAAAAAAATCATTGAAACCTTTCAATGTTCAAAAGAATTACCGAAACATGATTTCAAAGATAGTGAATTTAATGAAAAATACACAAAGTTTCTGACACTTATAAGTAACTTGAAAAATTCTAAAGCAAAATTATCAGAAC
>JBGUSD010000223.1:0-6278 GCA_045132355.1 Candidatus Gastranaerophilaceae bacterium | reverse complement strand
CTTCTACTATTTTTTTACCAACACCCTCTGTTATTCTGTTACTTGACATTTTTTCCTCATAAATTCTATATAATAGTACGTGTTAATTTTATAAAAAAAACAAAAATAATTCAACATTGTAGCAGTTTATGCTTAATAATATGAAACGAAATTGAATAAATATGTAATTTATGTTATAAGAACAAAAGAGGGAATTATGAAAGAATATAAACTGAAAGAACTTAAAGAATTACGCTATGGTGAAAATCCGCATCAAAAAGCGAGCCTTTGTGCAACTGATGAAATGGCGGATTATGAAGTGTTGTTTGACAAAGAATTGAGTTATGACAATATTTTGAATTTGTATGAAGTAACAAAGGTGTTGAGTGAGTTTTATGATGTAAATGCGGTTGCTATAACAAAACATACGGCAGTATGCGGTGTTGCATTGGGCAAAACTATTGAAGAAGCGTATAACAAAGCATTCGACTGTGATCCGATAAGTGCTTTTTATGGCACAATCGGGTTTTCAAAAACTGTTGATGCTGATACTGCAAAGCACATAAATTCAATGGGTGTGAAACTTGTTGTTGCGCCTGATTTTGAAGAGGAGGCGCTTGTTTATCTTAATGACAACCATACTATAAAACTCGTAAAACTTAATACCCAACTTTCAGATATAAAAAATATGTGTTCTGAAGAAGTATTCTTCACTCCGTTTGGGGTTTTGGTACAGGATAAAAACAAGAGCGATTTGGATAAAGATTTGTTCAAGGTTGTAACTAAAACAAAGCCTACTACTGAGCAAATAGAGGATTCAATATTTGCATGGAAGATTGCGAAATACCTGAAAACCGATTCAGCCGTGGTTGTTAAAGATTTTGCGACATTAGGTGTTGCAAGAAGCCATACAAATTCATCTTCTGCAATAGAAAGTGCAATAAATTATGCATGTGACGGAACAAAGGGTGCAGTTCTTGCAACAGATGGTATTATATATTCTCAAGATGCAATATATGCATCTGTTCAGGCCAGAATTGGTCTGATAATTCAGCCGGGTGGTTCTGACAGGGATAAGGAACTCATAGAGTTGGCTGATAAGTATGAGATACCAATGATTATGACAGGTGTAAGAAACCATAAATATTAGAGGTTTTGAGTATGGAAATAAAAGCGTGGGACGATTATTTTTTGGATTTGGCACGTACCTGTGCAAGCAGGTCAAACTGTTTGAGGGCACAGGTTGGTGCGGTAATTGTTGGAGAAGATAAAAAGATTAAGGCAACCGGATATAACGGAACTCCTTCAAAAGTTGAATCTTGTAATGAACGCGGAGAGTGTTTCAGAATGAAAAACAATATTGAATCCGGCACGAGATACGAAACCTGTCGTTCCATACATGCAGAACAGAATGCTATAATTCAGGCTGGTCAGGACAGGTGCAAAGACGCCACTATGTATATTTGGGGGCATAATTTTATTTGTATATTGTGTAAAAGATTTATAGTTCAGGCCGGTATAAAGAACTGTGTCTTGAAAAAAGACGAAAACTCCCCTGTTGTGAGAGTTTCCGTCGAGGATATTCGCAAAGAACTTAATGAACAGGTATCTTGTTAAGATAGTTCTGCATAAATTTTGACTTTATTATATAAATCATTAAATATTTTGTATGAAATAGTGTAATTTCTCTCCATAGAACGGATGATTTATGCACTTCATACTGCGCAAAAACGTCCAAAATAATGTACAATAGAATAAGAAAGACGAGGCAAAAATGTTTAACGGTTTTTATCCAAGATATGAACTTGCGGGTAGGATTCAGCATACCAAGTACGATCCTGGCTTTAATGGGATACCATCTGCCAGAATGGATAGAGTCGAAACAACGTCATCTCCGGATTTCAAGCAGGTGATGTCAGGTCTTGTCGAAAATTTCAATAATGAATTGAATGCCCCTGACAATTTGCTGAAAGATGCTATGACAGGTAACGGTAACGTTGATATTCACGATGTGATGACTGCAATGGCAAAGTCAGAAATAAGTGTCAACGTTGCAACTCAGCTTGTCGGTAAAGTAATTCAGGCGTATGACAGGGTTATGCAGATTCAAATATAAGTTGTTAGTATAAAAATAGATGTGGGACGGAAATGGACTTTCAAAAAATTCTTGAAAACAAACCTTTATTATATGGGATAATCGGTGGAATTGTAGTAGTAATTGCGCTGTTCATAACTATTGGGGTGGTAACATCATCACATAGAAGCTCTAATGGTGCTGCAAGAGTTGTCAGTGAAAAGGTTATCAAAGAACCTTTGGACTTGCTGACAACCGATAATCTAGGTAAAGCAATTGAAATTCAAGCACTTCTTGCAAGAGAAGGTATTAATGCAAGCCGTAAACTTGATGGTACAAAATCAACAATATTTCTGAAAGAATATACCCAAACGCAAAGAGATGCTGCACTTTTAGCTATTGTTAAAAGCGGTTTGATGGATCAAAACGTTGGTCTTGAGATTTTTGATAAAGGTGATTTCACCTCAACGAAAGAAGATAAGAGAATCAGACTTGCAAGAGCTATAAATGGCGAACTTGCAAGGTTAATCCGTAAGATTCCGCCTATCGAAAATGCTTCTGTATTTATTTCAATACCGGAACAGACTATGTTTACATCCATGCAAAAACCTGTGACTGCATCTGTGCAGATAACAATTCCTTCAGGCGATAAACTTGATCAAATTAAGGTAAAAGCTATTACGAACTTATTGCTTGGAAGTGTAACGGGTTTGACTGCAGACAACATTTCAATAACAGATACTAACGGAAATGTTTATACAAGTATTATCAATGCGCAGGATGAAATGCTTGAAAAACTTCAAGAAAACGATAAATACATGCAGCAAAAAGTTGCAACCCAATTGGACAGACTTATCGGAAAAGGTAATTATGTAGTAACCGTAAGTACATTCCTGAGACAAGCACCTGTTGAAAAATTTACTATTGAATATGATCCGAATAAAAAAGTTTCTGTGACAGAACAAAACTTTACTGAAGGTTTGGGCGATCAGACTCAGGATTCAAATAAAAATACAAACGCAGTCAGTGTATATCTTCCGAACGGATTGGCATCAGGATCCTCTGATTCTTCTCAAAATAGGAGCTATACAAGGCAAGCAACAGAAACACAGTATGGCGTGACTAAAACTCAGACAAATGAATATATAAAACCGGGTGTTGTAGAAGATATATCTATTGCCGTAACTTTAGAAAAGGCTGCATTACCTTCAAATACAACGTTAGAAGAATTGAAAGAGTTGATAGCACATGCGGCAAGTCCGAAAGTTACTGCAGATAATGTCTCAATCGCTTTTTCAGATTCTTCAGATCCGTATTTGGCTTCTGATAGACCTGTTAACCTTCCAAAACCTGATGAAACAGGCAATCCTTGGTGGCTTGCGATTGCACTTTCAGGTGTAGGTCTTTTGATATTGTTCAAACTTGTATCTGACAGAGTTAAACAAGTTCAGGAAGCAAACAGACGTGAAGTTGAGCAGTTAAGACAAAAAGCTATGGAACAAGACAGACAACTAAGCGATATTAATTCACGTGCAGCACAATTGACAGAAAGACAGTCAGAATTGGCTCAAAACATGATTGAAAGACAAAATAGAGAATACCTGCCGCAACAGGATGAAGGGGCATTGATTAGCTCCTTAGAAAATCTATCAGCTGCACTTTCAGATGCTGATGGCGAAGAAGCCGGTGAAAAGATAAAGAGTTGGATTGAAGAGAACTAAATAAATGGCTATAGACGGATTTAATTATCAAGAATTTGCACAAAATCTGACACAACAAGCTCAAGGTCTTGTCCCACAGGAGTTTTCCGACCTTGAAAAGCAATATGTCGTTAATACTTTGTTGAATTTTTCAAACCTTGCCGGAGAAGCGCTTTATAATGATGCAGAATCAAATTTTAATGCAGATCAGGCAATGATGATTACCCAAATTATTGCAGAGTGGTCTTTTCACAAATCTGTAGACCTGATAAGAGCCAAAATTCCTCAGGAGTTTTGGGATCCAGTTATGCAAAAGATTGCATTTACAATTTTTGAAATCGCAAAACAAACCTTCAAACAAGGACTTCCGCAGGACCAGATTTTACAACTTATTGAACACCATGTAAAAAAAGCGTATGTAGAGGCTATTGAAGAATTAAAAGAGAAAGGTCTGATAGATGAGCAGTTGATGCAGATTGCAGAAAACCAATCAAATATTGACACTATGATGCAGCAAATGAATGAAGAACAGGCTGCACAACAGCAAGCTGAATCTGACCCAAATACTCCTCAGACACAGGTTCAATCCGGTGCGGCACAGGTTCCTGCCCAGCAAGGTTCAGGGAGTCCTAAGGTGTTTAAGCTTGCAACAGTTGCAATGTTGTTCCAAAGGATGAAACAAGATAAAGTTCAGATTTACCTGGACAAATTCAATCCTGATGATGCTCAAACGGTCATAAAGTATATGGATATGAAAGATCTTGGGTCAAGAGTTGGTGTAAGTGCGGCAATGAAATGTCTGAATGAAATAAAAATGAATTTGCCAAAACAACAAGATTTGAGTCCGAGCAAAATTGTTATGAAATTACAAAAAGTTACAGAAGGTATTGATAAGCAACAATTAGAAACAATGCTCAGATTAGAGAGAATGAGTGTAAAACGGCTTGTATTCAATGCTTTAGAGGGTGAGTATTATGAGATGGCTCCAAAAGTTGCAAACATTATTGCCTCTCATATACAAGATAGTGTATAATGTCAGTAAATCATGATTATAAAAAAGAAAAAACAACAACTTGAGGAGGACGCTGTTCTGCAGGACGCTGTGGAACAAAAACAGGTCGAAGAGGAGCAAACTGTCGATCTTTTTAACCTTGACAATATCGACTTTTCTCAGAGAAATGAGCGGAGAAGGGGTGATAGGCGTCGTGGTTTCAGACGTATTGACGACAGGAATTTAATTTCGCGTGCGAGAGAAGAGGCTGATGCTATTCGTGAAGCGGCTGCAAAAGAGGGTTATCAAGAGGGAATCAGTCAGGCAAGAGCCGACATTGATGCTCTTAGGGAATCTATGGGCAGCTTTATGACTGCAAAACAGGATGTTTTTGATAAAATCGCACCAGAAATTTTGTCTATAAGTGTTGATATCGCGAAAAAAATCATTAAGAAAGAAATATCACAAGCGCCTGAACTTATTTTAGACAGTATTCAGGTAATTTTGAAAGGTCTTTCCAAGGAAGAAACAAAAATTACTATCAAAACAAATCCTTCACAAGTTAGTTTGTTGAAAGGTCAAGTGCCTGAAATGGCATCTCAGTTGGGTTTGGAAGCTAAAATAATGATTATACCCGATGAGAGTGTAATGGAAGGCGGATGTGTAGTTACAACGACAAACGGAGTAGTAGATGCAACTATTGAAACTCAGCTTGCGATAATAAGTGAGGCACTTAGAGAAATTTAATGGCACAAGGCGGAGCTCAAAACAATCCAATAAGTGAAATTTTTATGGCGGTGTTTGTATTAACACTGTTATTGATTTTACTTGTTGAAATGCCAACGTGGGTTATAAATTTCTCAATAAGTTTGAATATTACGCTGGGTATTGTACTTTTGATGATAGCCCTGTATGTTCAAAAAACGCTTGAATTGGCATCATTTCCGTCAATAATTTTGATTGGTACGATGTTCCGACTTGTACTTTCAATTGCATCAACAAGGTTAATTTTGTCAAAAGGTGAAGCTGGTGAGGTAATTCAGGCATTCGGACAGTTCGTTACGGGCGGTAATATGATTGTCGGTGGTGTAATCTTCTTGATTATCACGGTTGTACAGTTTATGGTTATCACAAAAGGTGCGGAACGTATCGCCGAAGTTTCTGCACGTTTCGCGTTAGATGCAATGCCGGGTAAACAAATGACTATCGATGCAGACTTCAACGCAGGCTTGATCTCGCCGGAAGAAGCGACTAAAAAACGTGAAGATTTGCAAAGAGAGTCAAACCTATTCGGTTCTATGGATGGTGCGATGAAGTTCGTAAAAGGTGACACGATAGCAGGTATTATTATCGTTATTATCAACATTGTCGGCGGTTTGTGTGTAGGTTGTCTGATGAACCAGATGGCATTAGAGGATGCGGTTGCAAAATATACGGTATTAACAATTGGTGACGGTTTGGCATCTCAAGTTCCGTCTCTTTTGATGTCAATTGCGGCAGGTATCTTTATGACACGTTCTTCTGCTCAAAGTTC
>JBGUSD010000222.1:0-5991 GCA_045132355.1 Candidatus Gastranaerophilaceae bacterium | reverse complement strand
CTAACTCTGACACAATCCCCTTGTATTGATGGCTGAACTTTCATTTTCAAATCTTTTATGTCAGAAGATATTTTCTTTGCTAATTCTTGAGTTAATCCCTTTTTTAGTTTGAAAACTTGTCTTACATTGCCGCCAAGGGCATTTTCAATAGGCTGAGGGTCTAAAATTCTTATGCTAAGGTTTCTTTTTACAAGTTTAGACTGTAAAATATCATATATATTGCGAAGTTTCATCTCGTCATTTGTTGTAATAGTTATTGATTTGTCTGCATCCAAATTAACATCAGAATTAGAATCTTTCAAGTCAAATCTTGAAGAGACTTCACGCTTAACCTGATCGACAGCATTAACTAATTCTTGTCTGTCGAACTCGGAAACCACATCAAAACTGCAATCTTTTGCCATATTTACCCCCTTTTGGATAAATTATAGCATAAATTTTACTTATGGGGTAGGCTTTCTAAATAAGTTCTTTGCGAATGCTGCTACTTTTGTATATCCTGTTTTTGCAAGTGTTGCAACTTTTTGTCCTAAGTTTTTAAGTGCGGTAACGATACTTGTGCCGGCTGATGCTACTTTTCCGCCTTTAAAGAACCCTATGCCCTTTTTCAGTAATATCAAACCTGCAACTGCGCCTGCTGTACCCAAAACTATTTTTTTGATGCTGTTATTATCCGCTTTTTTAACTTTTGCACCTGAATATACATCTTTTGCCGGCTGACCTTGCAACGGTTGCAATCCGTAATAAGGATAGATTGGTGTCATCGGCATCATCATTGGCGGTATTAAAAAAGATCTTCCAATATCTCTTGATTGTATTGGGGCAAACATAACTTCATCAAATTCCATAACCTATTTTCTCCAAAATTTTACCTACATTTTTATAAAGTATTTTTTTTTTTAATAATTTACTCAATTTTATATTTTGTAAATATATGTAAATTAGAGCTTAATATGTTTTTTTAGTGTATAATTTAGTTATGGCTCACGAGTTGAACAAAAATTATGAGAGGCCTTGGGGTTATTACAAGGTTATAGCAATAGGAGATGGCTTTCAAACCAAGATTATTCACGTAAATCCGGGTCAAAAGTTGTCTGTGCAATCGCACAACCACAGAAGTGAGCATTGGGTAGTGCTTTCCGGTACCGCAAAGGTTATCTTGGAAAGCAAAGAATATATTTTATCCCCGGGACACAGTATTGATATTCCCGTAAAAGCAATACATTCACTCCAAAACCCGTATGGCAAGGATATTGAAGTGGTTGAGGTTCAAATGGGTGACGATTTGTCAGAAGACGACATTATTCGTTACGAAGATATGTACGGCAGAGTTTAGGTAGAATTTTGTATTAATTCAATAATGGGTTTCAATTCTTTGTAATTTCCTGCTTTTAGTAGTTTTATAAAAATTCCAGAAGTATTTGTCGCAAGTTCAAGGACCTTGTTTTTGTCCAAATATAAACCTTCAATAAAGCGTGCAAAAAGCTCGGTCGGTTTTGCGTAATATTTTTTAGTTTTATTTATTCTGGCGGAGGTTCGGGCTTGTTTCTTTTGGCAAGAGTTTAGCCTTATGTATGCGGCAAAGGCTTTGGGCATGTTTGGAAAATCTTGTTCTATTGTGTCTATCGTGTAGGTGGAAACCTGTTTTTTCCAAAACCCTTTTATAAGTTTCACTCTGTCGTATTTTAAAAGATATTTTGCGTCAGAATTTTTTATATATTTTTCAAATTCTTTAAATTTTTTTGAGCGCATAAATTTAGGATAGTCCTGTTTTATAATATTTTCGAGGGTCTTAATTTTGGTTTTAATCAAATCTTTATGGTGTTCAAGTTTTTTGCATAAAGAATTTTCGTCCACAAAATGTGTAACCTCTAAGAGTTCTTTTTCAATTATGGGATTATCTGTCTGAAAAAGTATTTTCAGCGTTCCGCCGGTTTTTTGCATAGAGGGTTCAAGTTTGTAGTGGATATAGTGTGCAAATTCGTGCAAAAGGGTTGGGATTTTTCTTTCAGACGGCAAGTTTTTTGAAATATCAATTCTGTTTTTCAGAAAAAAGCCGTGATGCCCGCGAGCTTTTGTGGTTGTATGGACATCAATTCCCAAACTTTTGAAATATTGTATTAACTCTTTTTCGTTCATGAAAATAATTTTGCCTGTAATTCAAGTGCGGTTTTTGTTTTTGCAAGGCCTCCCTGAGAACTTTCTTTAAGCATTGGTGACATCAACTGTCCTGTTTGTTCCATAGCATCAACAATTTCATCCGGCGGAATCTTGGTTTCAACGTCTGACAGAGCCATTTCTGCTGCTGTGATTGCCAAAACAGCCATAAACGGATTGCGTTTTACGCAAGGAACTTCTACCAAACCGCATACAGGATCACAAGTAAGTCCCAGTACGTTTTTTAGTGCCAAACCTACGGCGTTAAGGATTTGTTTTGGAGTGCCGCCAAGTATTTGTGTTGCAGCACCTGCGGCCATTGCCGCTGCTGTTCCGCATTCTGCCTGACATCCTGCAACTGCACCTGCAAGTGCGACTTTTGCAGAAATTATTCTGCCTATTTCACCGGCTGTGATAAGTGCATTGACTTGTCTTTCTTCCGCTATATCATAATCTTTTGCCAAAGAAACAATTACGGCAGGGACAATTCCGCACGAACCTGCTGTCGGGCAGGCAACAATTTTACCCATTCTTATGTTTTCTTCGCTTGTTGCAAGGGCATATGTGACTATTTTTTCAAATGTTTTTCCAAAAATTGCCGGTCGTTTTTCAAATCTCCTCTGCATTTTGTCGCAATCATCCCCGCACATTCCGCTCATTGATTTCTCGGTTGTTCCAAGACCTGTTTGGATAGCTTCTTTCATTGCATTCAAGCTTTCCAAGGCGCATTGTCTGACTTTATTTATAGGAACTTCGCACCATTCTGATTCGTAAGTTTGGGCAACCTGCCATATACGTTTGTTCTCTTTTGTGCATCTTTCTAGTAATTGTTCAAATGTATTTATGCTCATAATTTATTCTTCCAATTTCTTGATATAGGTAACAAAATATATGTTATCCATTTTGTTAATTTCATTTATAATATTTTCATCCAAATCACCGTCTATACAGATGCACATAGAGGCTTCTTCGCCTTTTGCATTCCTGTCGCAGTGGAGTGATGCTATGTTTATGTTTTTTGCCTGAATTAGTGCCGTTATTTTTGAAATCATTCCGGGACTATCTTTGTGGACAATCATCAGGGTGTTATATTTGCCGGCAAGTTTTACGTAAAAATTGTTTATTCTTCTGACAACAACCTCTCCAGCCCCGACAGATTCTCCGTATATCTCCATTTCATCGTCAAAAATAAAATCAACGGAGTTTGGGTGCTTTTTGAAATCTTCAAGATATTCAAATTTGTATTCTATATCCTTTGAAATTTTTTCATTGAAAATATGTTTTATTCTTCTGTCATCAACACTCAACCCCAAAACACCTGCTAAAAGGCCTTTATCAGTACCGTGGCCTTTGCCTGTTTGTGCATAGGAATTGTAAAGTTTAAAAATAACTTTTTTAAACGGTTTTTTGTATATATTTCGTGCCAAAAGCCCTAATCTGACAGCACCTGCGGTATGCGAGCTTGATGGCCCTATCATTATCGGTGAAATAATATCGAATATTGATGTTTGTTTCATTAAAATTCTCTCCCTGCCTATTTATTATATCATTTATTTTGTTGATTATATTTAAATTTTGTAAAGATTTTTGTAACTCAGGCAAAAAATATTATAATAAAGTTTTTATATATATGTGTAGGAAAGTTTAATTGTGTGTTAGGAGTTGTTTAGATGTACAGCCAAGAATTTATGAAGTATTTGCTTAAGTATCAAATGGAAGAAAGCAAGCCGAAAGAAAAATCGACTGTTAAGGAAGTCCGCTTTAACTCAAGAAAAGGCGGAAAATTAGCAGAAATTTTGCTTACTATAAACAATAAATAAAATGAGTTAAACATAAAAGGTCGGCTCCATTTGGTGAGCCGACTTTGTGTTGTTGACTTGTCCTGTTTTTTGTAATTTAATTTTTTTAGAAATTCGATAGCAAAAGGATAAGAGGATATATTGAAAGAAAAAGTATTAGTAGGTTTGTCAGGCGGTGTAGATTCATCAGTTGCAGCATTATTACTTAAAAAGCAAGGCTATGAGGTAATCGGTGCAACAATGTCTATTTGGGGAAAAGACGGGATGGCAGCACAGGCAGGGCACAAAAATGCCTGTTACGGTCCTGATGAAATCGAAGATATTGAAGCTGCACGCAAAATCGCAGAAGAAGTCGGAATTCCTTATTACGTTGTAAATTGTGTTGAACAGTATGAATCAATAGTTTTGGAAAACTTTAAATCAGAATACCAAAGCGGCAGAACACCAAATCCTTGTGTTTGGTGTAATGCTTATGTGAAATTTGGTGCTTTGCCTCAAATGGCTAAAGCTATGGGAATTGAATTTGATAAATTTGCCACAGGTCATTACGCACAGGTTGTCGAAGAAAACGGGAGATACCTCTTGAAGCGTGGTGTTGCACCTAAAAAAGACCAGTCATACTTCCTTTACAGATTAAAACAAGATCAGTTAAAAAATATAATTTTGCCGCTTGGCGGATATACAAAAGAAGAAATCAGAAACTTTGCACGTGAAAACGGTATGGAAGTTGCCGAAAAACCTGACAGTCAGGATTTTTATGGCGGGGACTATAATGAACTTCTTAACTTTGAGGAAAAAGAAGGTAATATTGTTGATGTTGACGGTAAAGTTTTAGGCAAACATAAAGGTTTTTGGAACTATACAATAGGACAGAGAAAAGGCCTTGGAGTTTCAGCAGCAGAACCATTATATGTTCTTGCGCTTCGCAAAGACACAAATGAAGTTGTTGTCGGTTTTGCTGACAAGACATTCAAAAGATCGCTTATTGCAACTAACTTAAACTGGATTGCTATCGACGGTTTAACAGAGTCAAGAAAAGCAACCGCAAAAATCAGATCAACCCAACAGCCTGTTGATATTACCTTGAATCCTAAAGGAGATAAGGTTGAAGTTGTATTTGATGATCTTCAAAAATCAATTGCAATAGGTCAATCTGCCGTATTCTATGATGGTGATATGGTTCTTGGCGGCGGTATTATTGAATCTGTTGTGTAAATTTATTAATCAGTAAGTACAAGATCAAGTTCTTTGAACATTTCTTTGTCTTCTTCTGATTTAGAACCGCATGTTGTTAGGTAATTGCCTACCAAAACAGAATTGATACCCGCAATCATACCTAATTTTTGGTTCATTTTACTTAATCTTGTTGTTCTTCCGCCTGCATATCTCAACAATGCGTTTGGCAAGATTATTCTGAAAATACAAATTGTTTTCAAAATTTCTTCTTCATCAATTTTGTCTTCATAATCTTCCAAAGGTGTTCCTTTGATTGGATTTAAGAAATTGATAGGAACTGTTTTAGGGTTCAATTCTTTTAATGAAAGTGCCATATCAACTCTATCTTCTCTTGATTCTCCCATACCGATAATTACACCGCAGCATGCTTCCATACCGTATTTTTGAATCATTTTAACGGTATTTACTCGGTCTTGGAAGTTGTGAGTTGTACAAATATGAGGATGGTAATTTTCTGATGTATTGATGTTATGGTTGAATCTTTCAACACCGGCTTCTTTAATTCTTCTGACCTGATCTTCTGAAAGCAGACCAAGTGATGCGCAGCAATGAATTCCGTCGATTGATGCAACAGCTTTAATCATTTCGATAATTTTATCAAAATCTTTGTCTGTTGGAACTCTGCCAGAGGTTACGATACAAAATCTTGATGCGCCATTTTCTTTTGCGGAAAGTGCTGCTTTTTTCACTGTTTCAACATCTAAAAGCGGGTGGCATTCGATTTCTGCGTGGTTATGTTTACTTTGTGAACAATACTTGCAATTTTCCTGGCACGCACCTGTTTTTGCACTTATAATAC
>JBGUSD010000221.1:0-7133 GCA_045132355.1 Candidatus Gastranaerophilaceae bacterium | reverse complement strand
TGTCATGGCAACATTCAACCACATAAAAAGGGACAGTGAGTTCACAATCATCCATGCACACCACTGTTCTACCATTCTGCGAACCGCCAGATACATACCCGTAATTGAAACAACTGTTGTAATTCCGTCCAATATCGGGTGAGAAGCACTCATTTTGTACAAAACAAATACTACTATCAAAGCTACTAATATGGTAACTAGCGAGGTCATAAAAAGTTCCTTTTTAGACAAAGAGGTTTTTATAATAACTCTTTCTTTCTGTTTCAAATGCTTATTCCACTTAAAGAATGCCAATATCTGCATTGGGATATAATAACAAACGTAAAGTAATAAATTACCCCAAATTGCATTTTGAAAAGCCAAGAACCCATAAAAACCAGAACCTACAACACCAATCACATTACACAAAGGAACACCTTTACCTGCAAGAATTGTGTATGTAATCCCGCAAACGGCAGATACAACTGCAACATAATAGTCGCCTTGGAAGATTCCTCTTGCAATAATAAACGCAATTATTAAAAAATATGCAATGATTTCAAATTTATTCCAACTGCCGAGTTTAAACTTTGCCATATTTATGTTATCTAATAAAAATAGATGAAAGTAAACAGCATATACTCAAGCAGAATAATAAAACGAGGACTTGAATTCGCAGCCAATAACGGAGCGCTTTTTGCTGCAGGAACGACACTTGTTCTCTCACTTGGCGTCAGGCCTTTATCTATTCTCGCAGCACCAAAAACTGATAAAGAGAATAAAAAAGTAGCCTGCGCAAAATCCATTACATCAAGCATTATTGGTTACGGAATAATGCTTGCCGCGTCTAAGCCTTTATCATCAGCTATAAAAAAAATAGACGCAGAGCCTGCCAAATACCTAAAAAAAACAACTATAAACGCTTTAAAAAACGGAGAAAAAAGCCTTTCTAAATCAAAAGCCTATATGCTTGCAACACAACTTTTCAAACTCGGTCTGGGGGCGTTTGTAGCAGCGCCAAAGGCAATTCTGACCGCGTTGGGAGTCCCTATTGCCCTGAAAGCCTTAAAAAAAGATAACAAACCTCAAAACAATAATAATATTTCATTTACAGGAAACCCAAATAAACTTGCAAAGGGTATAGGCAAAATTATTGATAAAAAATGGTTACAGGATCTTTCACAAAAGTACAAAGATACAAACTTTCCTATGCACATAATGGCAATCACAGATGCAGTTGCAACGGCAACCTTTGCGACAAGAGTAAAAACGAGCAAAAATATTGAAGAAAAGAGAAAAAACCCACTTATCTATAATTCAATAATATCAACAAGTTTAAGTATACTCTCCGGCTATACAATAGACAAATTACTCGACAAACCAACAGACAAATTTATTAAAAAATTCTCAGAAATAAACAAAGATTCTCCAAAACTCGATAAATATATAGAAGGTATAAAAATAGCAAAACCTATCCTTATCTTGGGAACCGTTTATTATACTTTAATCCCAATAATATCAACATTCTTGGCAGATAGAATTGACAAAAAATAAAAGCCCTGAAATATTTCAAGGCTTTTTTATTATATAAAATATTTTTCTACTGGATTACCTTAATCCAGCCTTCAGGGGCTTCAAGCCTGCCCATTTGAATACCTGTCAAGGTGTCGTACAATTTTTTGGTAACTTCGCCCATTTTTTCTGTGTCTTTTGCCACAAAAATATCTTTACCGTGGTCAACAACTCTGCCGACAGGGGATAGAACAGCCGCCGTTCCGCACAATGCACATTCGTCAAAATCCTTGATTTCAGATGCATAAACTTCGCGTTCTTCGGCTTTGAGTCCAAGATAATGTTCTGCGACATACATCAATGATCTTCTTGTAATAGATGGCAAAATTGTACTTGATTTTGGAGTAACAACCGTTCCGTCTTTTACAAATATAATGTTTGCGCCTCCGGATTCCTCAACCTTTGTACGAGTTGCGGAATCAAGGTACATATTTTCGCTATACCCTTGATTATGAGCATCAACAATAGCGTGCAAACTCATTGCATAGTTCAAACCGGCTTTGACATGGCCTGTTCCATGAGGAGCTGCTCTGTCAAAGTCAGGAACTCTGAGAGTTATAGGTTTTGCCGCACCACCTTTGAAATAAGGGCCAACAGGTGTTGTAAACATTCTGAATTGATACTCTGTTGCAGGCTTAACCCCGATAACAGGGTTTGAGCCAAACATATATGGTCTTATGTACAAAGTTGCGCCTGATCCATACGGTGGAACGTAATCAATATTTGCCTTGACCACCTTTTCAACTGCATCAACAAACCTGTCTTCCGGAAATGGCGGCATTTCTAGCCTTTTTGCCGTATCGGACATTCTCTTTGCATTCATATCAGGTCTAAAGCACACAACATGCCCGTCTTGAGTTGTATATGCCTTCAAACCTTCAAAACATGTTTGTGCATATTGTAAAACTCCTGCACTTTCGTTCAATGTGATATTGGAATCTGTTGTTAATTCTCCATCATCCCATTTTCCGTCTTTGTAATTTGATACATACCTGTAATCAGTTGTGATGTAGCCAAAGCCCAAGCTTGACCAATCAATGTCTTTTTTTGTACTTAACATGATAATCTAACTCCTTATGACATCTATTATAGCATGGTTTTTCTTATTTCATCACCTGATTTTGGACTCAAATAAGCCGGTGCGATATCAAAAACTGTTCTGCAGCCTGTTTGACCTTCTTTTGAAAGTCTGTAAGCGGCTCTTGCATACGCTACCAAAACACTTGATGTAAATTCAGGGTTAGAATCAAGTTTCAAATTATACTCAATAATATGGTTTTTGCCACCTGCAGTTTTTCCTGTTCTTATAACAAAACCGCCATGAGGAATTCCGCTGTGATTTTTCTTCATCTCATCTTCTGAGATAAAGTGAACCGTAGTATCATAATCGGCAAAATAGTTAGGCATAGTTACGATTTCATGCTCAACCTGTTTTGGATCAGCGCCTTCTTCCAATACAACATAGCATTCTCTCGTATGTTTCTCTCTTGTTGAAAGGGTAGGATTTTCACAATTTTTAACAGCTTTTAGCGCTTTTTCAACAGGAACTGTGTACTGTTTTGCATCCTTAACGCCTTTTATACGCCTGATTGCATCCGAATGGCCCTGACTTACGCCACGACCCCAAAACGTGTAATCATTACCTTCAGGAAGAATGCAATTTGCATAAAGTCTGTTCAGTGAGAACAATCCCGGATCCCAACCGACTGAAATTATACCTATATTTCCACCGGCTTTTGATGCTTTATCAACATTATTGAAGTGTTCAGGAATTCTGGCATGAGTGTCAAAACTGTCAATTACGTTAAACAATTTGGCATACACAGGAGTTTGTTCAGGCAAATCCGTAGCACTTCCGCCACAAAGAATTAAAACATCAATTTTATCTTTAAATTTTTCAATTTCAGAAACACTATATACATTTGCCGTTTCGCATTTTACATTTGAAGGATCACGTCTTGTAAACACTGCAACAAGCTCCATATCAGGATTTTGCTTTACTGCACCTTCAACTCCACGACCCAAATTCCCGTAACCTAAAATTCCTAACCTAATCATGTCATGCCTCCTTCTTCATTGTATTAAATTCAATATTAATATAACATGAATTTAGGAGGACTTTATAAAATCTTAATCTTCGTTCAAAATAAGGTCTTGACTAGATGCAAAGATACCCAAAATATGCTGTTCTTCCCTGTTGAATGGAGTTCCTGCAACAAAATCGCCTTTTTTAACACCAAACACGGTATTGATTTTGTCAACACCACCAAGCTGCTGCGCACCGCCTACAGCACCGATTTCATTTGTTCTTCCGATATTATTAAAATTAATTTCCATACAGGTATCCTTTCATATTCATGATATCGGCATCTTTGGATAAAAACTTTAGCTTTTTCGGCTAAATATTAAATATTGTTTACAATCAATTGCGGCAGACAGAATTTAAAGCTAAAATATAATGTGTGAAGATTTATAGGAGAGGATAGAATGAAAAATTTATTAAAAGGCCTTACGGCTGCTCTGTTTGCGGCATTCACCATTACAGCAGCAAACGCATTCCCTGATGTGTCAGACAATCATTGGGCTGCACCCCAAATAAAACTATTATCAGAACAAGGTGTAATTGTTGGTTATCCTGACGGAACATTCAAACCTGATGATAATGTAACAAGAGCAGAATTTGCATCAATGGCAATCAAAGCGCTTGGTCAAGAACACACAAAAGTCGTTCAGCCTGTTAATTTCGCAGATATTACACCTGAACATTGGGCATACGATGCTATACAAAAGGCTTTGTATTTTGATTTAGTATCATCTCCAAAGGGTGCCGAACTTTTCAGACCTGACGATTCAGTATCTCGTGCAGAATCTCTGTCAGTTGCCGTAAACGCACTAACAACAGAACAAATCAGCGTTGAAAAGGCAAGAGAAGTTTTGGAAAGAGTGTATATTGACACCAACACTGTTCCGGAATGGTTCTTAATCCCTGCCGGAAAAGCAGAAATTTTGGGTATGATGGTAGTTGTTCCAAGCGCCGATAAAGCAAAAATCGAAGCAGAAAGACCTGCTACACGTGCAGAAGTTGCAGCAATTCTTTTCAATATGATGGAACAGGCAAAATTAAATCCGAATGCAAAACTTGCTGAAGCGATGAGAAAGAAAACAGGCGAAGGCTATGTAATAGACAAAGCAACCGTTCAAGGAAGTATTGGTACAATTCCTGCGGGTTCTGTTTTCCCTGTTGAATTAACAAAATACATCAGCTCACAAACCTCAGAACCCGGTGAATTATACCTTGCAAGAGCACCTAAAAACTACATCACAAAAGACAAATACATTTTGATTAGAGAAGGTTCTACATTGAAAGGTCAGTTGGTTGACGTAAGATCCGGCAAATGGTTTGTAAGAAACGGTGTTTTGGTATTAGATAATTCACTATTAACCACCAACAACGATCAAACCGTTGGTTTTGACGGCTTTGCGGAAGTTAAAAAGGACAGAAATTGGTTTATGAAGTTTGTAAGATTCTGCTTCAAAGGTGAAAAACTTGATGTTCAACCTGAAGGAACAGTAAATATGCAACTTTTAAAACCAATCAAAGTTGACCTTACAAACGGTTGGATTTTAGAATAATTTAAAAATCAATAATCAAAAGGGTGTTCTCGAAATGAGAACATCCTTTTTTATTCTGTAAAACCAATTTGCACAATATTCTTACCAAATTTATGCTCTAGTTTGTCAAAACACTTTGACAATTTTTCTTTTTTACTGTCCAAATCGTCATTAGAAAACAAGAACAACTGTTCGGCACTGTTTGCCCTCAAGTCATCAAGAATAATACCAGTACTGCGGTATAAAATGTTTGGATTATGCATTCTCTCCAATATTTCAAATGCAATATCAGATATTTCAAGCTCGAAAGAAGTAGGCACATCTAAGACTTTTTTATCATAAAAGACTCTGAAATCTTTTGTTCTGAGCATTACCCCAACAACTTTTGCTTTTGAATCAATACTTCTGAGCTTCCTGCTAGCACTATGTATATGATAATTCAGTTGATTTTTTATATAATCCAAATCTGACGTAAACAAGCCAAATGCGCTTGTCTTCTGAATGGATTTCTGCAATTTTTCTTCGTTTACGACCGGTGAAACACTTTCCCCAAGAAGTTCGTGTTTCATTTCAATTCCATGTATACCCATTTTTTTATCAAGCCAGGAATCCTCCATTTTAACAAGATCACTTGCCATCAAAATTCCGTTTTTCTTTGCAAGAACCGTTAATTTCCTGCCTATTCCCCAAATTTCCTCAACCTTTGTATTTTCAAGCACGGATTTTATTTTTCTTGCACCAATCATATAGACCCCTGCCTGCTCTTTTTTTGCCTTGTCTGAGGCCAATTTTGCAAGGGTCTTGGTTGAACTCAAACCAATAGAGACAGGTATATCCAGTTTTTCTTTTATCTGTTCTCTTATATATAGCGCAAGTTCAAGGTAATTCTTTTTGTACAACCTTTTTAGTCCCGTAAGATCGACAAAAGCCTCATCGACAGAATAGACCTGGACTTTTGGGCTAAATTCTCTAAGCAGATTCATAATCTGAACAGATATTTCGCCATACAAATCATGATGACTTGAAACGTAAATTGCGTCAGGGAATTCGTCTTTTGCCATAAAATATGGCTGTCCCATTCGAACACCCATCTTTTTTGCCTCACTAGAACGAGAAATGACACACCCGTCTTTGTTTGACAAAACACATACGGGCTTGTTTTTTAATTCAGGATTCATTTTCTGCTCACACGATACAAAAAAAGAATCACAATCTACGAGTGCAAAAACCTTCATAAAAAAATTATAACACTAATCTATAATAATTTCTTTTTCGTTTGAATATGTAACATAACCGAGGTTTGCGGCTGGCGGTTTTTTAAGGTATTTGGCGTACGTATATATCACGCCTATTTTAGAAGACTTTGCACCTTTGGAATGCTCTTTTGCAATTTTTGCACACTCCAAAATTAAGTTATCATTTGGTTTTGATGCTCTCAATAAAACATGGGAGCCTGCACAGTTATGTGTATGAAACCATATATCGTTATCTTTTGCTATTTTTGAAACTATATAATCATTTTGCTTGTTATTTTTCCCAATAAAAATTGTATAATTATCACCTTCAATTACTTCAGGAGAAAGTGAAGACTTTTTAGACTGCACTTTTTCTCTATCAGGCTCAATCTCAAAGGATATTTCAGACAACTCATCGACTGTACCGGCACAATCAATTGAATACAAAAGTTGTTCAAGATATTCCTTCTCCTGCAAAAGCTTAGAAGATAATTCTTCAAGTTTTTGATTGGAGGTTTTTGCTTTATTATATAGCTTGTAATACTTGTTTGCATTATCTTTCAGGGTTTTTGTTTCGTCCAAATCAATAGGAATATCTTGATTTGATTCCCAGTCAAATACTGTAATTGAACTTGAAAAATCTGAATTGTTATACAAATTTGCCATAATTAAATCACCGTATTTGCGGTATTTTTCAGCCTTTTCAACAGATACGGTCTGCTTTTTCATTTTTAA
>JBGUSD010000220.1:0-2449 GCA_045132355.1 Candidatus Gastranaerophilaceae bacterium | reverse complement strand
CCTTGTATCGCTCACGGTATTGATATGTCTAAGACTCAGACAGAACAAAAACGTGCAGTTGAAGCAGGTTACTTCCCGCTTTACAGATACAATCCAGCAGCAGAAGTACCGTTCACTTGGGATGCTAAAGATCCTAAGGGTGCATATCAAGACTTCATTAGAAGTGAAGGTCGTTACAAATCACTTCTTAAAACTAACCCTGATGCAGCAGAAGAACTTTATTCTCAAGCAGAAAAGGATGCTGCAACGAGAATGGAAGTTTACAAAGCAGTCGGCGCATTGCTTAAGTAGACAACCTATATAACAAAAAATAAAGGGGATAATTGTAGAATGCAATTATCCCCTTTATTTTATAAATTTATACACTTACAGTGCGTCTAACTCCTCTGCTGATGGCTTCACGGGCTCAGAATAAGCCAATTTTCTAACATCATCAGCCGTTTTGTGTCTGTTCTTAACACTTATTTTTTCAAATTCTTTTCTCGTCATTCTTGTGTGTTCAGCAGAAGGTTCTTCAAGGTACGGATGTGGATACTTTGCTCCTTCTACACAAGCATCTTCTAAAGCTTCAACATATTTTTTCTCTCCTTTAACGCACCCCAAAGTAGCGTAATCGCATACCAAATATGTATCCGGGTGTACAAAGTAACCGCTAGCATAACCGACAGGCAATGGCCATTTGTCTTCAACCCTAAAGTTTGCCTCTTTGCCTGGCTTTATTGTGTCCAAGTGTTCAAGCATAGTATAAAGCTTTGGAATGGCATTTTTTTGACCGGATTCCTCGGCAGATTCTATTAATTTTTCAACTTGCACATTACTTAACCTTGCTTGAAATACAGGCTTTGCAGAATAACTATTCACACTACTTACATTCATATACGACCTTTCATAAAACGAACACCGTTATATATAAAACGTATTAAATATAATTTTTGCTAATTTATTAAAAATAATTAACACTTATTGCAAAATTTATTTTTATGTGTTTTAAAAATTCTATGCAAATCTCACACGTAAACAATACAACTTTTTCTGCAAAATGTATCCCAATAAAAGCGGCCAGCAAGCCTGTTCTGTTATTACGAAGGAATTGCCGCACTATTCACCCTCACATGTTTGGTACAGAGTGAACAAAACTAAAGAATATGCAGAAAAGTTTAATGAAGTTGCACAATTTGCAGAAGAAATTATGCGATATAATAGGAGAAAGCATATATCAATGGGCCTGAACCAGTATGTACGTGTTTTGAATAGCATAAAGACTGTACTCACTGGAGGGGTCGGCAACTGCAACGAAGTATCAGATATTGCTGCATCAATTTTAAGACGAAGCGGATATAATGCCGGTGTTGCCGGCATCAAATGGAACGAAAAAGCACTTGACCATATGGTATGCGTATTTAACAGAAATAACAACCCTGTAGATAAGATTACAAGAGATACAATAATTGTTGATCAGTGGCTTGGAGAGTGCGATTTTGCAGGGAATATTTTCAAAAAATACAAAAATGAATACGCTCACATATTCGGGAAAGACCTGAAAGTTAACGGCAAAAATATACAAAATGGCAAATTTGGTATTATAGACGTCAATTATTTTAGTATGACAGAACTTTAGAGCAACATGATTGAGCTTAACATCCACAATTAAAAATTCCGTCTAAATACTACGGCAAAAACTTCAAGAATTAAAAACTTACTGATAAAAGTTATATATTACCTAAAAGATTTGGTAAAAAATAGTAAAAAGAAACCTTGCATGTGAAGTTTTAGAGTAATATAATCACGGGTATAAGGAGGTTTATTATGATAGATAAGAAATTAGAAGAAGCTTTTAACGAGCAAATCAACAAGGAACTATATTCAGAATATTTATATTTGGCAATGAAGGTTTACTTTCAGGAATGGAATCTTCAGGGCTTTGTAAACTGGTTCAATGTACAAGTTCAGGAAGAACACGCACATGCAATGGGTATGTTTGATTACTTGAACGAAAGAGGCGGGAAAATCGATCTTAGAGCAATAGACAAACCTCAAGTCAAAGGCTCTACTCCGCTTGAGATTTTTGAACACGTTTTGGAACACGAAGAATACGTAACTTCACGCATAAATGCACTTGCTGACGTTGCGGAAGAAGTCAAAGACAGAGCAGCACTTCATCTTCTTGATTGGTACATAAAAGAACAAGTCGAAGAAGAATCAAACGTCGGCGGACTTTTGGCAACTCTCAGACTCATCGGCGATGACAAAAAAGCATTATTGATGCTTGACAAAGACCTTGCCGCAAGAACTTTTGTTCAACCGGTAATTGGTTAAGAACAAGAAGCAATTTCAAAAAGAACTTCGAAAATTCGAAGCTCTTTTTTATTACTCATTTTTTACCAGCAAATCTGCTTTTAAAATTTCTTCTATTTTCGAACGTTTTTCCCACTCTGTTTGAATTTCGCAA
>JBGUSD010000219.1:0-17384 GCA_045132355.1 Candidatus Gastranaerophilaceae bacterium | reverse complement strand
ATTATAGGGGCTATTATAGGGTTTATCTCCTTTGTTGGATTTTCGCTGTTTTATATGCCGATAGTTGCGTTTTTGGCAAAGGTTTTTAACATATCAACAAACTATGGCGTATCCTATGCCATAAGTAATTCAAGTCTTGGATTGTTAATTGTAATGGTCATATTTATAGGAGTTTTGAGTGCAACCGTTAATGCTTTTTCAGGATTTTTAACCTTTTATGGTGTAGAACTTAATAAGATGCTGAAAAAAAGAGATGAACAGACAAAATTTGAGGTAAAAGAAAATGACAGAATTTAAATCAAAAATAAGACCAATATATTGGGAAAACGGCACATCTAAAATGCTTGATCAAACAATTATCCCATATGAATATAAATATGTAACAATCACATCAGGACAAGAGATGTTTGATGCAATCAAAACAATGATTGTCAGAGGTGCTCCGGCAATTGGTATTGCAGGCGCACAAGGTATTGTTCTTTATGCACAGGAACTTGCAAAACAAAACATGCCAAGAGAAGAATTTGTAAAACAACTGCTTGAAAAGGCTGATTATATGGCAACTTCGCGCCCAACAGCAGTAAACTTGATGTGGGCTTGTGATCAGCAAAAACAGGTTATTAAAAATTCAACATTTGATATAGACGGACTTATAAAAGAATTAACAGATAAGGCCGTAGAAATAGAACTTGACGATATTGACCGCTGCAAAAGGATAGGCGACTTTGGAGCAACAGTTGTTCCAAAAGGCGCAACGATTTTGACCCACTGTAATGCAGGGGCTTTGGCAACAGGCGGATACGGAACGGCATTGGGCGTTGTAAGATCAGCTTATGCAGACGATCCGACAATTAAGGTTTTTGCAGATGAGACAAGACCGCGTCAACAAGGTGCAAGACTTACCACATTTGAACTTACAATGGATGGTATTCCGACAACCTTGATTACAGACGGTATGTGTTCATATTTTATGAGCAAAGGCATGATAGATATGGTTGTTGTTGGTGCTGACAGGATCGCTGCAAACGGCGATACCGCAAACAAAATCGGAACTTACACTGTTGCAATAGCCGCAAAATATCACAATGTTCCGTTCTACGTTGCAGCACCTTTGTCAACTATCGATACTTCTATCAAATCAGGTAAAGAAATTCCGATAGAAGAAAGATCACACGAAGAAGTTACACATATCAACGGCAAAAGAATCTGCGCAGAAGGCGTAAATATAATTAACCCTGGATTTGACGTAACTCCACACGAATTAATCGCAGGTATCATAACAGAAGTCGGTATTTTAAGACCTGATTATAACAAATCTATCGCAGAAGCGTTTAAGCTATAAGCAAAAAGCGGCTAAGCAGCTAAGTTAGAGGCAGAATTTGATAAAATTAAAATAAAGGAATATAAAAATAAAGATTAGCAATTGTTAATCTTTCTTCTATTATTATTTGCCTAGTTGCTTAGCTGCCTTTAGCTTAGCCGCTTACTTCTATTGCGCCTTGACGGAAGATTTTTATCTCATTACCAAAGACCCCGCAAACGGTTGATTCAAGACCTTTGCAGGTGTACCCGTAATCTTCAATCACAAGGTCTGCAAGTCCGTGCATATTTTCATAAGCCTGCTCATAACTCTTTGCAGAAGGCTGATGAGAAAGATTTGCGCTTGTCGTTGCAAGAACATGACCAGGGATTATCTCACATATTCTTTTAAAAACCTCATTATCAGGGACTCTTATCCCGACAGTTGGCATAGATGAGGTTATATAATCGGGGGTTTTACCACTTTTTTCAACAACAAGAGTCAACGCTCCAGGAAAATATTTTTTTATTAACTGATGCGCAGGTTTTGGCAATGGTTTTACGTATTCTAACAAATTATAAACCTCATTAGACATCAATATCAAAGGTTTTTGAGCTTCACGTTTTTTTATTTCATATATTTTTTTAACGGCCTTTTCGTTATCAGGCAGACAACCCAAACCCCAAACGGTATCCGTTACATAAGCTATAACACCGCCGTTTGTAAGCACATCAATTATTTCTTGTTCGTTTTTTATTTGCATAATCTCGCCTTCAGTCTGTCAAAAAGCTCTTTTGCATAATCCATTTTGAAAATTATGTTCAACCATACATAAACCGCTATACATACTGCCCCGACTACAAATATCTTTGATAATTCATACACATATTTTGGAAGTTGAACATACATATCAAATGCCAAAGCTGTGCCATAGCATATCGCAAGGGTTATAAATCCTGCAATACACATTTTGCCAAAGTTTTTAAACAAAATTCCATAATCCATTTTGATTTTCTTTGAGATTAATACTCCAAGAACTACGGCATTGAATAATGTTACAAGAGATGTTGACAGAGTAATTCCGCCAATTCCCATATGGAGTTGATTTATAAATAACATATTCAACAAAACTTTCAATACAATAGATGAAAAAGCAACAGCAAACGGAGTTGCAGAGTCGTTAAACGAATAATAAACTCTCGTTATACTATCTCTGAACACATACGGAATAATTGAAACAGACAAGAACCACAAAGCCTCAGTTACCATAAATGTCGCACGTGCATCAAACGCACCACGCTCAAATACAAGTCTTACGCCATCCATACCGACTGTTAAGATTCCTATTATTATAGGAATTGCGCCAAAGAATAATACCCCGACCCCTTTGTTAAAGTATGTTTTAATTCCTTGGAAATCACCTTCCCCGACAAGTCGTGAAAATATCGGGAAAAGAGGTACTAAAAACGCCGTTACCAAAATCCCGACAGGGAATTGGAAAATCCTGTTTGCATATCCTATTGATGTCCAGACACCTTCACTCAAAGAAGAGGCAAAAAACATATCCACATAAATATGTATCTGTCCAACAGTTGAACTCAATATCGCAGGGAACAAAAGCTCCAGAATATTATTGAAATTCGCATTATTTACAATATCAAAATTAGGTTTTATTTTGTATCCAAGTTGTCTTACCCTTGGCATTTGAAGTAATAATTGACACAGGGCACCAACAACTGTTGCAGTTGCAAGCACTATACCGGACTTGTCGCCGCCTGTTGCAAGCAACGTACCTATAATAACGACACTTACAACAATCGGTGAAAGGCTTGGCAGGATAAATTCCTTATACGATACCAATATGCCGTAATAAATTCCTATCAGACCTCCAATAACAAGCGCAGGACACATAATTCTAAGGTGCGTACTTGCAAGGTTAATGAGTTCTGCATTGCCGTCTGAGATTATGATAGACATAATAGGGTGGGCGAAGAAGAAGAATATAAGCGTCAGTATTGTAAAAAATACAAAACTTGCAGTCCAAAAAGTATTAAATAGTTTTTCTGCAACTTCCGGAGGTTTTTCCTTTAGGTTGGGAATTAATTTTGTAAACACCGCAACCGTTGCGCTGTGGAACGGCCCGCCAATTCCACCAAGCAATGTAACCGCTAATGCCGGAAACTGATATGCATAGAAATATGCATCAGAAGCTAAAGATGCACCATAATAATTTGCTACTACAACATCTCTAAAAAACCCGACAAGTTTACTTATTACAGTAACTACCGCAATAAGCCATGCTGCTTTTAATACACTTGTTGTTTTATCTTCTGCCGTCATAATTCCACAAATAGCCTTATGCCTTTGTTTCTGTCTTCATCTGTCGGATACATAAACGTTATGGTATTTTTACCTTGCTTTATGTAACCTGAAATATCAAACTGTTCAACTCTGTCAAAGAATTTTTTATTAAAGTCAAACTTGTGATCTCTACCGTTTATATTAACTAAAAAATAAGATAATTTGTACTTATTATCAACAATTATTTGGGCACGTTTATTTTTTGTATAAAAATTTTGTCTGACAACCGGACTCTGCGGAGATAACACGGCCGGTTTTGTGGCAAGTGTTATATCAGTATAATAATGTTTTAAAATTTCATCAAAGGATTTGTGCAATTCTGTTGACATAAACCCTGCACCATATTGGCTAAGCCCTACACCGTGTCCAAAACCGCCACCGTATGCCGTTATATGTTTCAAACGGCCGTTTTCGTCAAATTCCTGCTCAAATACAAGATTTGCACTCGGTAAAGCTTTACCCTGGCATGTGAAAAGTCTTCTTATGACAAGTTCTTTATAAACCTTGTAAGTCCTGCCTTT
Organism: Candidatus Gastranaerophilaceae bacterium; assembly: GCA_045132355.1. Lineage (GTDB taxonomy): Bacteria > Cyanobacteriota > Vampirovibrionia > Gastranaerophilales > Gastranaerophilaceae > SIG32. The sequence goes on along the minus strand of JBGUSD010000219.1, from coordinate 13,202 downwards.
TGTCTGTATCTCAAGTTCAATAATTTTACCGGAATCACCGCGTCTTTTGACCTCAATACCAGTAATCTCCGGCAAAATCTCACCCCTGTTAAATTCAGGATGAACAAAACCCGTAGCAGATTGGGCCGCAAGATTGGTTTGAATAGCTTTTTGCAATTCCTCTCCGGTCCATGAACGTTCCCACCTGTAATATGGTGACATCATATCGTATGAATCAGGTTTAGATTTGTAAAAAATCGCGGCATCTTCTTCTACACTCAATGGTTGCTGATATAACATATCGGGTTTTGCAATCAAATATGGCTTTGATACAGACGGAAACATCTTTGTTTTCGGATCAGAAAACGTATTCTCAAAACTTTCCGTATATCCGCCTGCAGTAGATGAATATTGCGCCAATATCAAATCCCAATTATACAAAGCAACAATACCCTCAGTTTCCTCAACCGCACGTGTGCCAAGCTCTTTTTCAGAACCGGCACCAAAATACACCTGACTTGCTACACTATCAACAACATCAAACGCATCATACGCCTTTGTTCTCGGAGATAACACGTAATTTCTTGCGGCAACACTTTGGGCTTTCAAAGCCTCAAGCCCAAACCTAACAGGCATTTCATTTGGAACAACACCTTTTAAGTAATCTTCTACTTCAATAACATTTACTATATGAAATCTGCCATATTTTTTATTATATTTGACAAGTTCAATATCACCTCTGTATAAGGCCTGTCCGCCCACGCGTCTAAGGCCTTTTACGCCTAACATTCCCGTCTTGCATACAAATCTTACAGGCCCCTGAACCTGGTCCACTATTTCATCGGTAGATATAACAAACATGCCGGACTGTAATTTTACATTTACAGCAGTATCAGCCGGAACAGTTTTTATCAAAGTCGTATCGTCATATATTTCAACGTAAGACGTACCAAAAATATTTGTTTCCGCATAGTCATACTGTTTAAAAGAGTTGTCACCTATGCCGACTCTTACGATTTCTGATTTTGGTCGTTCAAAAGCCTCAAGGATTTCTGCTTCCAAAGCAACATCTAATGTGTCTTTTGGAATGCTCGGCAAAAAACCCGCCATAACCGTCGGACAAATAACCATCACTCCCAAAATTACCAATACCTTTTTCATACAAGTATTATATTATAAAAAGGGATTAATGTAACTTTGTTAAGAATAACTATTTTGCTTCAACAACAGTACCGTCTTTTGAATCTTTCAGAACAATACCAAGCCCATCTAAAGTGTTACGTATTTTATCTGCCACATCCCAATTCTTGGCATCTCTGGCCTGTTTTCTAAAAGCAAGCATTTCATCCATTGTCGCAAAATTTTCACCCAATGCTTTTGAAACTTCATCAACCGCTTTTTTAAGTTCATCTTCGGACAATTCAGCTTTTTTGAAATCAAAACCCAAAACACTGCCTAATTTATATAGAACAGTATAAGCGTCTTTATCATCTTTATTAGCTTTATTTACCAAATCAAACAGAACTGCAAGGGCCTTTGAGGTATTCAAATCATCGTCCATTGCTTCGACAAACTGTTTGTATTCATCTGTTGAGGTTATATCAAGACTGTCATTTACCGGGGTTTTCTTTGCATTTAACAAACGTTTTACACCTGAGTGAGCAGAAGATAATGCTTCATCAGAGAACTCAACAGGCATTCTGTAATGATTTGTCAGAATAAAGAAACGAATTGTATTTGCATCATATTTCTTTAACAAATCATCAATCGTCAAGAAATTACCCAAAGATTTTGACATTTTTTCTTTGTTAATAGTTACAAAACCGTTGTGCAGCCAATAATTTACAAATTTGCAGCCGTTTGCACATTCAGATTGTGCAATTTCATTTTCATGGTGCGGAAATATCAAATCTGCACCACCTGCGTGAATGTCAATAGTTTTACCCAAATATTTTCTGCTCATTGCAGAGCATTCTATGTGCCAGCCGGGACGGCCGACACCCCAAGGGGAGTTGTATCCGAATTTTTCATCTTTTTTCCACAATGCAAAATCAAGCGGATCTTCCTTTTGTTCTCCAACTTCAATTCTTGCACCGCTTTCCAGCTGGTCTATCGGTTGTTTTGACAGATACCCGTATCTTGGGAACTGTTTAACCCTGAAATACACATCTCCATTGACTTCGTAGGCATAACCGTTTTTGATTAAGTCTTTTACAATAGAAATCATTTCGCCCAATGTTTTTGTAGCAAAAGGTTCAACATCAGGTTTTAGGGTATTCAATGCTTTCATAGAGTTTTCAAACTGTTTGTACCAATACTGAGAAACTTCTTCAGGAGTTTTACCTTCTTTTTCGGCTTTTTTTAATATTTTATCGTCAACATCGGTTACGTTACGGCAATATGTAACGTCATAGCCTTTGAACTTCAAATATCTGTACAATACGTCCCACGTTATATAGCATCTTGCATGTCCAAGGTGTGCATAATCATATACTGTTGGACCGCAAACATACATTTTGACTTTATTTCCGTCAATTGGTTTGAATTCCTCTACTGTATTTGTGTATGAATTATGTAATTTCATTGAATACTCCTCTTTCTTATTAAATTTAAAACAAAAAACAAGACTTTTTCAAGTCTTGTTTTTTAAATATTATTTAGAATCGTGTTTATTTTAAAGCAAGAGATTCCAATGGAATATTAACAACTTTGCTGATTGGTAGTTTATCAATATCACCTCCACAGTGATCAATGAAGTTGTTTTCTCTCAATACACCGTCCTCAATATTGTACCGTCTTTTGAGATCTCTCCAGGTTTCATAGCCTTTATGCTCAGTATAATATTCATAATGAGCAGGTTTTTTGAAAAGCCCCAAAAAGCCTTTACTTTCCGGCACAAACACCAATTTGCCTGATTTCAAATCCTTCTCCACAAACATTTTTGCAGCATCTGCTCTCTTATCGTCGGCAATAAATCCATATTCATCCAACATACCGTTTGCTTTCAGCAAATTTTCGTCAGCCTGCCTTGCTCTGTTGTATGCGCGTTGGCGTTGTACTCCATCGGGTGCATCATTCTTTTTTATCCTAAGAGTCTCACCTGCGGCTAAACTTGTACCAATACCATTTAATTCCTGAATACTTTCAACCGTTGTATTGTATTTCACAGCTAACTCAGATATTGTGTCCCCTCTTTTGACAACAATTGTTGTATCCTTTGGAATACCATCAATACTCATAAATTTTCTCCATATAAATTCTACACATGAGTATATACGGAATAAATTTAAAAAACTTTAATTTATACAACAGAAATGTTACATAACATATCAAATATTTTATGAACAGGAGGAACCAAATCTTTTACAGGACAGGTTTCATCCAATTCAAGCGTAACTGTAGGAATATTACGTTCAATTCCGCAATATGTACCGAAACTGCCCGGGGTTGGATAACCGATACTTGCTTCGACAGGATAACCAATTATTTCAGATATTTTTTCAGAAATTTCTTTTGCGGGTCCGTCGTAGTTAACAACCTTGAATGGCGCATGCAATGTGAGTATAAGTTTTGGCTTATATTCTTCCAAAACCTCTATCATAAATCTTGTTTCGATTTCGCTTGCAGGCTTTTCACCGCCAAAAAACTCATTTTTCTCTGTCAATTCCCAATTTTTTGTGGGGAAATTACGGTTCAGATCAACCCCGTTTGAATTTGTGCGAACACCTCTTGCCATCCCGTCAGGATTAAGACAAGGGATAAATAACAAATTATTAGCCCCTCTCCCTAGCCCTCTCCCCAAGGGGGCGAGGGAAGTTGATAACGAATTAGCCCCTCTTCCCAATGGGGCAAGGGAGTATAGAATATATTCCACAGAACCTTCTAAATTATTCATAATATCATTATCAAGGATTCTAATAACTTTATAACCTAAATTTTCCAAATATTTTGTTCTGACTTCATCTTTCAATTTGCCTTCAACCGATAAATGTTGACTTCCATCAAGTTCTATAATCAATTTTTCTTTGGAGCAAACAAAATCAACTATATATGGCCCTATCGGCTTTTGACGTTTAAAGTGATAACCGTACAAATTGTTTCTTCTCAACACACTCCACAAAATACTTTCAGCATCGGTTGAATTAATTCTTAAATTCTTAGCCATTTTATTGGCGAAGTTAGTATAATTGTGAGAGTGATAATAAAAACCCTCCCTCGACCCTTTTGGGAAAGAGTCTAATAATTTGTAGCTATATTCCCTCACCCCATCGGCAAGAGGGGCTGACTCATTACTGACTTCCCTCGCCCCTTTGGGGAGAGGGCTAGGGAGAGGGGCTGATTCGTTGCTAACTTCCCTCGCCCCCTTGGGGAGAGGGTTAGGAAGAGGGGCTGATTCGTTGCTAACTTCCCTCGCCCCCTTGGGGAGAGGGTTAGGGAGAGGGGCTAAGGTTTTCAAATACTCATCAATCAAAAATTTTCCTTGAGGTTCTTCCCCGTGAAAAACTCCGATAACCAAAACATTATCTGCACTTTTTTCTCCTAAAAGCTGAATTTCATTTCCCTGTTTTGTTTTTGCAGTTTTTAAAACTTCCATGACGACCTTAAATTACTTTATTTGAAAAACACATTTTGTACAGTGAGCCTTTGGATGCAAGACTTCGTTATCCTCAAGGTCGTACATTTTTTCAACCTTTGAAACCATATCAGCACCGCACATCGGGCATTTCAAACCGCCTGCACCATTCAATATAAGCTCTTTCAGGCTATCAACAACCTGGGGCGATACCAAATCATTCTTAAAATCTTTTTCCAAACGTCTGATTTCTTCAGGATGACATTTCAATGCTTTTGCAAGGTTTTGTCTGACTGTAACGGGCAAAAACAGTTCTTTTCCGGCTTCAATATCTTCTATCAAATCAACCTCTAATAATGATTTCATAGCAAGACCTTTTGGACTGAGTCCCAAAGCATCTCTTTTTTCCTGAACAAATTGTGCGAGCGTCTTTTTCATACCCAAATTATAGCATAAAAAAGAACCCCTTTCGGGGTTCTTTTTTTATATTCATCACAACTATTTGTTTGTGATTCTTGCCTTTGCTTCTGCCACTGCAGCCGGTGCAATCTTGAGTTTTGCTGCAGCTTCTTGATATACTTTGTCAAGATGTTCTTTCTTTTCATCGTAATATTTTTTAGCATCATCACGATTTTTGGTTAATTTATCTTCGATAAATTCTTCTCTTGGTTCTGTCTTGACTCCGTCAACAGGATATTCATCAGCCTTATGTTCTGTCTTTGTAGTAACTGCCGGATGAGGGCCATCTGTTACATCTTTCTTCTCTTTAGTATCTACATCAAAGTCTTTGCTTTGATTTCTATCGTATTCTCTGTAGTCTTTGTCAGCGCCGATCGTATCGAAGGTAATTGTTTTCTTACCGTTTTCAGGGAAGAATACTTCTTGGCCGTCTTCTTCTACTTGGTTAATACCACGACCGACATCACCGCCGAAGTCATCATAGTGAAGAACATATTTTCTTCCGTCAATTGAAACTTCCATTGAAGGGAACCTCAATTCTTCACCATCGTTATCAACAACTCTTTCACCGAGCTTGAAGGTAGCGTTGCCAATCTTGACAGAACCGTCAGCTTGTTTTTCAGGTTTGCCTTTAGCTTCGTGGCCATCCATCAATACTCTGTATTCAGCATTGTCAATATCTTTACCGGTCAAACCGATTGACAAACTTCTTGACCATGAAGCACTGCCATCCCAAGATGAATCGCCTGTTTTGAAGTCAAGGACAATACCTTCTTTCAAGCCTAGGAAGTCTGCAACAGGTTTGAAGTCAGCCTGTGCCTTTTCATCAAGTTTTGGTGTTTTGCCGTATTGGTGAGTATAGTCTTGACCATCAACCTTGAAGGTTTCAATAATGTTGCCGTTTGCATCAATTGAATAGTTAGCCTTCTTATTCGGGTCAATATTCAATTTTTCAACAACTTCTTTATCAGTCAATTTCCATTTTACGGTTACTTTACCGTTACCGTTATATGTAATTTCTGCACCCGCAGGAATTGGTTCTGGAGGGTTTTTCTTGAAGTTAGCTAGTATTTGTTCTTCAGACAAATCGGTTTCTACTGTGTATTTAACCGTAATCATGCCATCCTTCAGTTCATATGTTGCACCATCAGGGAATTTACCTTTATTTTCTTCTTTAAAGTTGTCTATAACTTCATTATCCGGTAAAGTTGTTGTTACATCATAATGCACTACAACTTTGCCATTTTCAAATGAGAAAGTAGCACCATCAGGAATCTTTATATCTCGTTCTTCGAGATACTTTTTTAGATCCTTAATAATTTCTTCTTCTGTCTTGCCGACAACTTCATTCCATTTGACGGTTACACCATCTTTGCCGTCTTTCTTACCAAAAGCAAATTCTGCACCTTCAGGGAAAGATTTGTCCAAAATCTTTGTAATATATTCTTTCATTGTCTCAAGTGAAATCGGTTTATTGTTATCAATCGGAACAGATACTGTTATAGGTTTGCCTTCTGCATCCAATTTGACATTACCTTTTTCATCTTTTGCAGTGAATGTGATAACAGGCGTCTTGACGTTTGTGCCAAAGTCATAGTCTTTGCCGTCACCGTTTGCAGGTGCACCGTTGGCTTTCAAATCAGAATTTATATATTGAATTACCTGACCTGCTTCAATAGCTTTTTCAGGCTTACCGACAAAAGCAGGGCCTCTTGTACCGTCTGCGTATGTTACTTCTTCCTCTGTAAAAGCAACCTGCAATGTAAGACTGCCGATTTTTAAATCAATATCTTCAAGCTTGTTGCCTGCACCGTTTACAACAAATTGTACAGGAATATCTTTTCCGTCAGCTGTTTTATCACCTGTTGACAGTTTTACATCTTTGACAGAGTTATACAAGTAATCAACTATATCTGACATAGTAACGTTAACATAGGCACCTGCGTTTGTATTTTTTGCTTCCGGCGGTTCAGGTATCTCCATTTTATTACAAGCTGCAAGGATTGCAGCACCACCTGCAATAGCAGCTTTCTTAGCTATATGTCTGCCAGCTGTACTTGCAGCTGCTGTTGCGACTTCACCTGCAACTGCACCTGCACCTGCACCTGCTGCTGCCGTGGCTAATGCTCCAGCACCACAAAGTGCTATTGCTGCACCAAATCCTATTGCTGCACCTCTACCATAACGTCTGTCGCGAGCAATAGCTACATCTGCATTACCTTGATTATTTCCAAAGGCTCTCTTAAGAGCAAATTCTGTTTCTGCAGAATCGCCCCCATTTTGAACCATTTGGAATGCATCGCTTACCAAAGAATTATCATATGTTGTTCCTGTAACTACCCTAAACAGAAAATCAAAATCTTGATCACTTTTACAATTTTCAAGCTGTTTTGCTTTTGATAAAAGTGTTTCCATGTTCTTTATTTCCTGAGATATAGTTGATTTGCCTGTAAGTGCAGAAACCCAATCACCCCAGTGACCTGTACCACCCTTAAGCGGATTCATACGTCCTTTACTGTATTGTTTCAACGATTGCAAAGCTTGTTCAGTAACTGAAACTATAAATTTTGCCGCTGCTTGTCTATTTTGATCCAACGGTTGAGTTCTTTCTAATGATATTCCCCTTCCGGAATTCCTGTGTACTCCCGCTAAACCTGCGGACAAATCTGCGTTATCCTTTGCCGCAGCATTTGCACCCATTTTGAATTGAGGTGAATCCTCAAAATGGCTAACTTCACGTCCTTTTGGGCCAAATGGAAAGTCTGGTCCTAATCCAAATGATTTGCACATAAATAAATTTCTCCTATTTGTCTATACCTTCTATATACCCTAATGACGACAAAAATATGTAAAACTTTAATTAAAAATTTATAACTAGACCATATAATGTAGGTGGAAACGCAAATATAAAAAGGGTTTTGAGAATTTAAATCTGATTTTACAATCTGTAACATGATAAGTTTTAATATCGGGTTGAAAATTAAGAAAAAAGGGTTATAATTATAATACTGAACGTTGAAAAACAATCAATACCCAACATTATATTTCATGGGGATGTCCGGATTTGACAGGATGATTGATTAATATAGATTGCGTGTCCGAGAGCTGTTCTCGGTTATCAACGAGCAAAACAAATTAAATGCTAAATCAAATGTAATTGAAGCAAACTTCGCTCCTGCATACGCAGTTGCAGCTTAGTTTTGTTAGCTACTTTACAGACCCATCTTGCCGGTTTGTAAGGTCCATGATGCAAGATGCAGTACGCCAACGGTGGTAGGCGTATCAAGATAACCACCAAGGGTTAGTCTTCCATAAAAAGGCTTTGGCATGCTTAACGGTAATGATACTTTCCGGAGTATGTTGAGCGAATAAGTAACTACACACGTAGAGGTTTATGTTGGTCCATTTTGGACGTGGGTTCGAGTCCCACCATCTCCATTTTTAAATTAGTTTATATAAATAATAGATAGGGACGAGAACCACAAGGCAACAGCCTTGTAAGGTTCGAGCGGGAGCGAGCAGAGTGCGGAGGCTTGACTGCGAAATAATTGAAAATTATGCAGCAGTCAACCGAAGACACGTTTAATGCGAGCGACCAAGACAGTCCCACCATCTCCACCAAAATACAGGATACGCTTGCTGTATCCTGTATTTTGGTATTTAGGTGTAGGCGAGAAATAACTTTTGTGGGTTCGAGCGCAAGCCGGCAGAGGCTGACAGAGCCTGCACCGCAACAGGCTGTCTGCAGGACCTTTGTGCAGGCTCGAAAGCCGTTATACGCCGGCGCAGCAAGAAAAGTCCCACCATCTCAATTAATAAAAAAACCGAAAATTAAACTTTCGGCTTTTCATCATTTATTATCTACCGGATAATGTATCGTAAACCTTTGCAACAATTTTCCATTCGCCATTGATTTTGTTTAAATTCAGAATATCGGTGAATTTATATCCATGCCAGTTATCTTCAATTACTTGAACTACTGCAATTGTTTTTTCTAACATCAAAACATCAATTCTTGAGATATAATCATCTCCGCAAGCGCCAAATGTATCAATGGTTTTGTAGAATTCTTCTATCGGGCCTGATTGATATGTTTCTTCGTTCAGTTGACCAAAAAAGCAAGCTTTTTCATAAAAATACGGTTTTACTATTTCACTTTTACCTGCTTTTACCGCTTCACAAAATTTCCTTGCAACATTTTCTACCGCATTATACTCTTTAATATCATCTCTCATAAAGCACCTCTTTCTTTTACTGTATAACTTACAATTCAATAATTTCCAAATCATCAGGAATGTACAAATTCCCTGTATAATACTTCGCACCTTCTTCTTTGTATAATTCTTTTCGATTTTTGATATTTTTATCTTCTGTGTGGTATAGAACAAGGTTTTTGATATTTAAGCTTTGTGCTAATTCGCAAGCATCTTTGACTGTTGAGTGGTGTTTTTCATAAGGATCAAAAACATCCCTTTCTGAATACAGACAAAAGGCCTCGTGCATAAGCCAATCAGAGTTCATTGCATATTTTTTACATTCTTCTGTTAATGGTTCATCCCCGCAGCAAGTTAGTTTTTTGTTATTTTCTAAATCCGTACAAAACCCAAATTGTTTGGCTTTTGTAGATTTAATATCAAAAAATGTTGTTTTATGTCCGATTATATCTAATGTTTCTCCATCTGAAACTTCCATTAAATGAAGTCTTTTATCAATAAAATCCGATTCTTTTTTCCGCAAAAGGTTTTTTGACATATCTCTAATTAAATCCAAAACCTCTTTATGAGAATATATATAAGCATCTCCCTCATAATCTCCATGTCCCATAAATTGGCATATCATTCTGACCATCCAAATAATACCTAGAATGTGGTCAATGTGTTTATGCGTTACAAAAATATGACGAATTTTCATCCAATCATAACCGGCGGATTTTATTTGATTAAGAATAGTGTTTCCGCCACCGCCGTCAACCAAAAAAATTTGCCCTTTGTCTTCTAATAAAAAACAAGTGTTATAACAATCTGTAACAAGAGCATTCCCTGTACCAAGCATTGTAAGCTTCATTTTACACCCTCATGATGCTGTCTTAACTGTATTTATTATAATACAAAAGTTTATTGATTTTTTAAAAATCAAAATCAGACAACACCAAACCAATTATTACATAATTTCATAAACTCTTCTTTGTAATACAAAAACAAATCTTCTGCGTGAATTCCGTTTTCAAACAATTTGAAGTCCTTTTCGCACGTTGCATTTTCAAATAGTTTTTTTGTATGCCATGCACGCACTGTCGGATCCTTGTCCCCTGCAATAAAAAGTGTCGGAGCTTTTACGGACGGTACTATATCAAGTGTTATTGTTTTTTTAAGCGGTATAGGACAAGGTCTTATGCTCAAAAAACGCATCAGCTCAAATTTTTTAAGAGTTTCAAGCCACGCTTCTTTTCTCCACATCATATTCTCTATTTTTGAAAAACTGACAGGTGCAGAAACAGCAATTACCCTGTCTATGTCGTTATTCTGACCAGCATAATTTAAAACAATAGCCCCACCAAGAGAAAATCCCGCAAGATATATCTTTTTATAACCAAAACTTTTTGCAAAATCCACAACTGATTGCAAATCTTCTCCTTCCATTGCAGTAAAAGTATACCAACCGCCGCTTTTGCCATGTCCTCTAAAATCAAGTGTTAAAACGTCAAAATTTTGGGCAAAATTTTCTGAAATTTCACAAAAAGCCTTTGAATCTTTTGTCATGCACCAGCCGGGTGCAATTATTACAACACCGTCATGGCCGTTTTTATAGTGATTTGCACAAATATTTATACCGTCCGTTGTTTTTAGATTTATTTCTTCCATTATTTAAAATTTTTCAAATTTTCTTCCAGATACTTTTTATACTCATCTTTCAAGGATTTTGGAGCAAGAATTTTGCACCCTGAACCCCATTTAAATACATGCCAAATAATCTCTAAACTGCCACTCGCCTTGAAAGATACCGTCAAAGATCCATCTGACTCCTCTTTTATCTTTTGAGTCGGGTGGAAATTAAATTCTTTTGCTTCAGGTGCAAGTTCAGGAGAAAATGAAAGTTTAACATCCAAAATTTCGCCATGATAAACGCCAAATGATTGGTTTGTGTATTCCTGAAGATTAAAATCTCCCTTTTCAAAAGTTTTTTCGGTAAGTTTTAAATCTTCAAACTTGTGCAAAAGATAGTTATATATATCTTTGCCTTTTGCCTTTTCCCGCGCCACAAGATAAATTTTTGAACCGTATATCATGCCCAAAGGCTCTATCAAACGCCTTTTGCCGTGATAGATACCCTCTACCATTTTTGACTGCTGCAAAGCTTCTCTGATGGTTTCGAGCGAACGCACATTTATTTTATACTGAGGCATTTGACGGACGGCATAGCCTTCAGTTTGCATATAAAGTTCTATATTATTTTCAACCGTTGTTGCATGTTTTCTGTTGAAAGCTTTTATCTTTTCAACCGTTCTGCCAAGTTCTTCCTTCATTTCACGGTTTGTTGTTCTGCGTTCACACTGTTCTATATTGGCAATTTCTTTCGGTGAAAACGTTACAAACTGCGAAATTGAATAATTTATAAAACCCCAATGCTTTTGATTGTCTTCTGTTTCAATCTCATCAACAGACGGGAAAATACATGTCAAACTGTCACGCATTCTCTCTGCAGTGCGACGCGAAACATTATAGCGTTCAGCAATTTCGTTTAGGGTAACACCTTGCATCTTTGATGACATAAAAATTGCCAGATCTAATATATCAGAAACTCTGGAATATCTCGGTTTATCTTCCATTTTTATCCTCCTAAAGAAATTTTATCATTATTTTTTTAATATGTCCATATTTGTCATATCTGTTTATTAAAATGTAATTGTAGAAAGGAAATGGTTATGGAACTGACAGTTATTTTAATCGGATTGTATACCCTGCATGAATTATTTTCGATGAGAAATGAAACTCCTAAAACTTATTACAAATACTAATCTAAACTACTTAATCCACCTTATTAAACCCTCTCTACACTGAGAGGGTTATTCATTTTTAAATTGAGATTTGCAATAAATATATAAAGATTTATAAATGAAATAGCAAAAAATTTTTTGGTTTGTTTTAAAATTTTTGTGTAGATATAAAAAAGGATATACAAAATTATGACAAACAAAAAACTTATTGCTTTAGCAGCAGCATTAATGCTCTCATTACAAGCAGGTTACACAACAAATATTACAGGTGTCGAAGGTGTTGGCGGAGTTTATGACATTAACCCTACAGCCCTTAAAGGCTCTACAGGTTTCAGGCATTACCAAGATTTTAGCCTAAGTCAAGGAGATATTGCCAACCTTATATTAAAGTATGGTTCTAAAAATATCGGAACCTTCGTAAACTTGGTTGACAATCAGGTTAACATTCAAGGTATTGTAAACACAATGAGAAACGGTCAATTTTCACCTGGACATGCCGTATTTGTTTCTCCAAACGGTATGGTAGTTGGTGCAAGCGGTGTTTTAAACGTAGGATCTCTGTCTGTTTTCACCCCAACCGAATCTACCTACAAAAAATATGTACAAAACCCAACAAACTTTTCATATACAGACAATCCTCAAGATACAACTGCTAATATCTTGATTAAAGGTAAAGTTTTATCAAGAGGTGATATAAACCTTCAGGGTGCAAATGTTATAATGTCTGAAAGTTCAGCTATTGCAAACGGTATTAACTCAAGCGATTTGATTTTATCACGTCAACAAGCTGACAACATTTTCAACAACATTGTAAATACAGGTTCATTAACAGGCACTGCATCTCTTGCAAACAAAGATGGCAAGATTGTTATCAGAACAAATTCAGCTGATGGTATGCTAAATATCAGAGGTGACATCTTAAACGGAAATAAAGGCGACATTAGATTTATCAACGAGCAAGGTAAAAATGGTATTAAGATTACAGGTAATGTAGAAAGTGCAAAAGCAGGAAATATCCTCGTTGAGAACAAAGCCGGAAAAGTCATTGTTAAAGGTGATTTAACTAATGAAAAAGGCAATATCACAATCAATTCAAACGGAACAGGAGTTCACATCAATTCAGGTTCTGAAATTGTTGCAAAAAACGGCAACGTAAGAATTGTAAACACCGGTAAAGAAGGAACTGCGATATACGGT